>JAFTLE010000063.1 GCA_017452895.1 Clostridia bacterium | reverse complement strand
TCCAACCAGCTTACCTGCGTGTGCGCCCGCGGCAACCGCTTCCTTACCGGCAACCGCAAGGAAGTTCAGCTTTTCGGGAGTGGAAAGCGCCAGAACAGCTACCGCGTCTGCGTACTTCGCCTTGATCTCATCGGCAAGGCTTCTTGCCGCGTCGGGCTGCATGTCGTCCAGCTTCGCCGTGATCAGACGAACGCCCTTGACCTGTACCGCGGAGGAGAGGATGGCGTCCAGCTTACCCGAAGCAAGCTTGGCATTCAAGGATTCGATCTCCTTCTTCATGCCGTGCATCTCGCTCTGCAACTGAGCGGCGCGCTTCGCGATATCCGAAGGATTCTGCGTACGCAGCTCGCTTGCCGTCTCGTTGATGAGTGTCTGCTGATTGCGAAGAATTTCGAGTACCGCGTTACCCGTAGCCGCTTCAATACGGCGTACACCTGCGGCAACCGAGGACTCGGATACGATCTTGAACAGACCGATGGCTGCGGTATTATTCAAGTGAGTACCGCCGCAGAACTCGGTGGAGAACTCGCCCATGCGAACCACGCGTACGATCTTGCCGTACTTTTCTCCGAACAGCGCCATAGCGCCCAGCTTCTTTGCCTCCTCAATGGGCATTTCGGTCATGGTGATCACCTCACCCGCCAATATGTGGGCGTTGACGATCTCCTCAACCTTCGAGAGCTCCTCGGCAGTCAGAGCAGAGAAGTGGGTGAAGTCAAAGCGAACGTGGTCGCCCGACACGTACGAGCCTGCCTGCTCCACGTGATTGCCCAGCACCTGACGGAGCGCCGCCTGCAACAGGTGGCACGCCGAGTGGCAACGAGCGGTCGCGCGGCGGCTGGGGGTGTCTATGGTGGCGGTCAGCACGTCGCCCACCTTCACCGTACCGCTCACCATGGAGCAGACGTGCAGATAAACGCCGTCGGTCTTCTTGGTGTCGGTGACTTGAACCGATGCGGTATGGGAGGTCAGCGTACCAATGTCGCCCACCTGTCCGCCGCCCTCGCCGTAGAAGGGAGTGGTGTTCAGAACGACGGTGCACTCACCCTCGCTGATCTCGGAAACGAACTCGTTGTTTTCATCAATGATGGCAAGCACCTTGCCCTCCGCCGTCAGCGTGTCGTAGCCGCAGAAGGTGGTCTTGTCCAAGGTGGCAAGCAGCTTCTTGGAACCCTCGTCCCAGCCACCTACGTTGCCGCGTGCGGCGCGGGCGCGCTCCTTTTGCTCCTTCATCAAAGAGGTAAAGGTGTCCTCGTCAATGGTCAACCCCTTTTCCTCCACGATCTCACGGGTAATATCCAACGGGAAGCCGTAGGTATCGTACAGACGGAATACGTCCTCACCCGAAATGACGGATGCGCCGTTTGCCTGCGTATCGGAAATGATGGTATTCAGAATGGAAAGTCCCGCGTCAATGGTAGCGTCAAAGCGCTCCTCCTCGTTGCGGATGACCTTGAGGATATATGCCTTCTTCTCGCCAAGCTCGGGGTACGCGCCGATGTTCTCACCGATCACCACCTCGCACAGCTCGCAGAGGAACGCGCGGTTGATGCCCAGCAGCTTGCCGAAGCGGCAGGCGCGGCGCAGAATGCGGCGCAATACGTAGCCGCGACCCTCGTTGGAGGGACTGACGCCGTCACAGATCATAAAGGTAGCGGAGCGGATGTGGTCGGTCACCACGCGGATGGAAATATCGTCCTTGGCGTCCTTGCCGTATTCCTTGTCGGAAATGGCGCAAACGGTGTTGAGAATCTTGCGAACGGTGTCTACCTCAAAGAGGTTGTCCACACCTTGCATTACGCAGGCGAGACGCTCGAGTCCCATGCCCGTGTCGATGTTCTTTTGCGCAAGCTCGGTGTAGTTTCCGTTGCCGTCGTTGTTGAACTGGGAGAACACGTTGTTCCAAATCTCCATAAAGCGGTCGCAGTCACAGCCGGGCTTACAGTCGGGCGAGCCGCAGCCGTACTTGATGCCGCGGTCAAAGTAGATCTCGGAGCAGGGACCGCAGGGACCCGAGCCGTGCTCCCAGAAGTTGTCTGCCTTACCGAGGCGTACGATGCGCTCGGCGGGAACGCCAATCTTTTTGTTCCAGATCTCAAAGGCTTCCTCATCGTTCTCATAGATGGAGGGCCAAAGCAGCTCACCGGGGATCTCCAACCACTCGGTCAGAAATTCCCATGCCCACGGGATTGCCTCGTCCTTGAAGTAGTCACCGAAGGAGAAGTTGCCCAGCATCTCAAAATACGTGCCGTGGCGCGCGGTGTGACCCACACGGTCAAGGTCGGGGGTACGGATACACTTCTGGCAAGTGGTGACGCGATTGCGGGGAGGAATCTCCTCACCCGTGAAATACTTTTTCATGGGCGCCATACCCGAGTTGATCAGAAGCAGGGATTTGTCGTTGATGGGGACCAGCGGAAAAGAGGGAAGACGAAGATGCCCCTTCGTTTCAAAGAAGGAAAGATACTTTTCACGCAGATCGTTAAGAGAAGTCCATTTCATAATGTATAGCCTGTCCTTTCAAGAAATCTGATTCTTTATATCAAATAATTATTATATCACCCCAACCGCTTTTTGTCAATCCTTCCTTGAAAAAAACAAATAAAAAACCAATGATGCTCCGGCTTGACAAGAAAAATTAAATTTGGTATAATAAAAAAAGAACAAAGGAAGACGGAAGGGGGAATTTTGGATGATCAAACGGTTGCTGGCACTGTTGCTGTTGCCGATTCTTTTGGTGTCTTGCGCTCAGGGGACGGCAGAGCCACCCGACGAAACCGTCGCGACGAATACCCC
>JAFTLE010000062.1 GCA_017452895.1 Clostridia bacterium | reverse complement strand
ACGGGAATCCGACTGCCTGCGGCATCGGCGGAATGCTCCTGACAGATGCCTCGCGAGCGGGCATCGTGTCTATGTCGCATTCTCGAACCCATACTCAAAACGCGTTGCGTTTTGAGTATGGGTTCTCGCGCGGAGCGCATCACCATGAAAAAAAGAGCACACTTACGGTGTGCTCTTTTTTCCATGGTGACCCGTACGGGAATCGAACCCATGTTACAGCCGTGAAAGGGCCGTGTCTTAACCTCTTGACCAACGGGCCATTGGTAGCGGAAGTGGGACTTGAACCTACGACCTATCGGGTATGAACCGAGTGCTCTAGCCAACTGAGCTATTCCGCCATTTTGTGCGCCTATCCTTGCGCGCTCAGTTATTATATCACGCAAAGGGGCGTTTGTCAACACTTTTTTGAAATTTTTTTTGAAAGGGGAAGGGCCGCCGCAATTCGGGGGCGGCGGTCCTTCTGATTTTGCGCTTGCGGCGTGGGGCGGGCGAGGGGCAAGCCAGCTCTTCCTTTTTCAGATTTTGTAAATCTTTATTTACGATTTTGGATTGGGATCCTTGCGCTTGCCGCGCAGGCGCGGGGTGCAGAAGGCGTTGAATTTTGCCTCGATATTGTCGCTGTGCAGATGCGGCAGGAAGATGCTGACTGCGTTTAAAAGGAAGGTGGGGATGCCCTGCGTGGCGTCGGCAATGGCGGCACCAAGCTCGAGGGCGGGCTGCTCCTCGATCTTCAGCGTCAGTCGGCTGCCCGAAAGACGGAAGCGCATTTTTAAGATATAAGGAAGCTCGATATAGGCGAGCGAGACGTCGAGGTGGTAGATCAGGTCGCCGTCGGTCGAAAGCGCACCGAGTGCGCCGACCGTGTAGACCTCGCCGTCAAAGGAGAGGTCGGTGTAGGCATATTCGGAAAAGCCGATCGCGATCCTTCGAATCACGCCGCCCTCGGTCACGCAAAGAAGGAAGCGCCCCTCCTCCTTGCAAAAGGCGATCTCTGTGATGCCTGCGGTGTGGCAGTTCTGGATCATACGCAAAAGACCCGGCATCATCCCTGCTGCGGATGACTCCATCGCGTATTCGCCGAGCCAGAGGTCGCACGCCTCGGGAAGTGCCGCGTGGCGGTGATTTTTGACGGGTGTCGGGCGCACGAAGTCGCGGCTGTTGAAAAATTCCGCCTGCGTGCGGCGCAGCGCCCGCTCTGCGCGGCGGTCGCGGCGCAGCTTTTCGGTCGGTCGGGTGAAGCCGTGACCGAAATACTCCGAAATGATATCAAGCATCTCGCTCTGCTGGAAGATCTCCGCATTGCCCGAGGTGGCAACTACCGCGAGATTTTGTGACGGGCGCAGCCAGATATCCTGCCCGAAGATGCCGTTGAAGAGAACGGCATCGTCCTTTCGGCAGATCCAGGTCTGGTAGCCGTAATCGTAGTCGCCCATCTTCGGGTCGACGTCGCGGTGCGGTACCGACATCTCGGTGATCCATTCGGCGGGGACGAGCCGCTGGCCTGCGAAAATGCCGCCGTGAAGCAAGAGCTCGGCGATCTTCAGCATATCCTCAAGCGTGAGGTAAAGCCCCCAGCCGCCCTTGGCATAGCCCATCGCGTCACACTCGAAGAAGAATTGGGTGATGCCCATCGGCGCGAACAGCCGCTGCTCAATGAATTCGGGGAGCGGAAGCCCCGACAGCCTCGTGACGATCCGCCCGAGCAGGTAGGTGTTGATGCTGTTGTAAAAGAATTTGCTGCCCGGGGAGAAAAGCGGCGACTCGTCGAAGAAGGCGGTCTGCCAATTCGTCTCCACGATGCTGAAAAAGTCGCAAAAGAGCGCGCCCGAGGTCATCGTCAGCAGATGCTCGACCGTGAGCGCGCGCCACTTGTCCGCACGGCGAAGCTCAAGCAGCTCGGTGACCGAGTCGGTCAGCGCGAGCTTGCCCTCCCCCAAAAGGATCCCGACGGCAAGCGCCGTGATGCTCTTGGTCATCGAGTAGCAGGTGTGCCAGGTCGGCAGTCCGCGGTAGGCGGGATGCGCCGCCTCCGCGATCACGGCAGAGTCACAAAGCACGGCGATGCGGTGCAGATGCACGCCGCGCCCCGCTTCCAGCGCGTGTAAAAAGTCGTCTATATAAGAGGAGGAAAGTCCGACGCTCTCGGGCGAGATGCGCGGAAAATAGGGCGCGGCGGGGTTTTTTGGCGCGGCGACGGTCTTTGACGCGGTAAAGGGGATCTGTGCCCCGTCGGTGCGTCCCTGCAGAATGCTTTTGTTATACAGATCGTAAAAGCGGCGGATGCGTCCGATATCCATAAAGGCTCCTCCTTCGATATTTTTCAAGCCCATTGTAGCACAGAAAAAAGAAAAAAACAAGTGCTTCTTTTATCTTGACATTTCGCATACGATTTGATACAATAAAAGCGAAGGGCAAACCTTCAAAAAAGTAAATAAAACTTTACATAAAAGGAGAAAAACGTGATGAAAAAATGGAAATGCACCATCTGCGGCGAGATCGTTGAGTCCGACGTCCGCCCCGACAAATGCCCGCTTTGCAAGGCACCCGGCGAAAAGTTTACCGAGGTCGTTGAGGAGAATATGAACTACGCGACCGAGCATGAGGTCGGCATTATTGACGGCGTACCCGCGGAGATCGTTGAGGGGCTGCGCGCAAACTTCAACGGCGAATGCACCGAGGTCGGCATGTACCTCGCAATGGCACGCGTCGCATTCCGTGAGGGCTATCCCGAGATCGGTATGTATTGGGAGAAGGCAGCCTACGAGGAGGCTGAGCACGCCGCAAAGTTTGCAGAGATGCTCGGTGAGTGCGTGACCACCTCGACCAAGAAAAACCTTGAGCTGCGCGTTGCCGCCGAAAACGGCGCGTGCGCGGGCAAGTTTGAGATCGCGAAGATGGCAAAGGCAAACAACCTCGACGCCATCCACGACACCGTTCACGAGATGGCAAAGGATGAGGCACGCCACGGCCGCGCCTTCCAGGGCTTTCTCGACAGATATTTCAAGTAATTCCCGAAAACGGGGCTGTCTCACGCCGAGACAGCCCCGTTTTTTATCTTTTCGGCGAAGCCCGCCGCACGGCTTTTTTTGGTGATACTTGTTGACAAACACATGCTTGTGTGTTAAAATAATATGGATATATTGTAGCTTTTGCGCGCTTGCGCGTGAAAATACCGAGTTTGGGGGGATTTAATGCTTGATCTCAAGAAGCTGATCGACGAAATGCAGCTTGCCCGCAGTAAGGTCTTCGTTTCGCTTTCCAGCACCAATAAGGCGGAGGGCGTTCGCCTTGTGCGGCAGCTGTCGCGTATGAAGATCGATCACTGGTGTATGTACGATGAAAACGGCCGTGACATCAATATCAGCGGCGTTGTGTATCCCGAGACGATCTCGGCGGCAATCGCGCATACCTGCGTGTTCATCTATCTGATCTCACAGCGCTCGCTGAGCTCGGGAGAGGTCGAGGCGGAGCTGCGGCAGATCGCGCCCGCGGTGCGCGCGGGGGATGCGAAGGTGCTTCCCATCTTCGTTGACGGTACGGAAAGCTCGGGCATCCCGAAGAAGATCACCGATCTGATCGGCGTGGATTCCCACACCATCATCCGCCGCTTCGGCGCGAGCGGTGACGAGGAGGGAATGGAGCTGATCTGCAACGAAATCATGGATCAGTATCTCACGACGGTCTTCGACGGAATCAAGAAGAAGATCGAGAAGCAGAAAAATTCACACATTCTCACCGCGCTGATGAACGCCTGCGTCAGCAAGGAGTGTACGGCGAACTTTATCAGCGACGATATCAAGGAGACCACCGAGACCTCCTCGGATTCCCTGCAGGAGATGCACATTCTCTCCAATGAGATTATGGAGTACGACTGCAACACCTATTCCTGTATGATCATTGCGAGCAATCTGCTCGGCGATGAGGAGGAGATCGGCGGCAAACGCGTCTTCCGCCCTGAGAAAAACGGCGTAAAGTATTTCTACTACACGCCCGCCTCCGCGGAGGAGGATTCCTCCCCGCTGGAAAAGCCCTTTGAGATCATCAAGGACTTCATCCGCAAGAGCGAGAGCAGCCGTCGGCAGGTGACGAGCTTGATCCGCCGCGAGTTCTCGGTGCGGAATAAGGTCGTGACCTTCTTCCGCGAGTTCAATAATATGACGCTCAGGGATTTCATGGAGCAGTATCACGTCGAGACGGGCAGGGACTCTGAGGAGTTCCGCCAGCTCTTCGGCAGTGAGGCGGCGCAGAGCTATTTCGCCTATTCGGACGAGGACGACGTGTTCAGCGTGCCTGACGAATTCATCGCGTGGATCAGCGGCGACAACCGAGATCACCCCTACGCCGCGATGCGTGAGGTCTCCTACGCGTTCATTGATTTTCTGCGCTCCTTCGTGGATTTTCTGGAGCGTGCTGAGGATATCAACAAGGTCTCGCTGAAGCTTTTGAAGAAGCGCTGTACCTATCTTGAGCGCTTCCGAGAGCTTGAGGAGTGGCAGATCGGCAACAAGCCGAATATGCCCGCCTCCCAGGCAAAGCAGCTCGTGACCTATCTTCTGAACTACACCGCCGACACGGATTTCAGGGGAGAGAAGCGATTCCCCCGACTTGCCAGCTGGATGCACATCTACTACGATGAGAACGGCAAGGTGGTGCAGATCGACGAAAAGACCATTGAGAAGGCACTCGACAACCTCGTTTGCGTGCCGATCGTTGACGACGACGAGACCCTGAAGCTCTGCTACAGCTTCGCCATCTTCCTTGGAAAGGCGGAGGCAAGCGGCGTCTGGTACACCACGGGCGTGAGCGGTCTTGTCGGCGACAGAACCATCAACGAGGACGACGAAAAGGAAAGCATGGTCACGACCTACGAGTTCGATAAGCTGTCCGAGGAGTACGGAATGCTGCTCGACGCGTGGGCGTATATGCTCGCCGTCAGTCCGAAGGCAAAAGAGGTCTTAGCTAAGCACGGCAGTGACCTTTTAAGAGTCCTTCGAGAAAACAAAAAGAGAGGTACGCACAAGTGAATCGCTTGCCAGCAGAGTTTGAAAAGCAGCGCGCAACGGTAATGCTCTTCCCGTCACGCAACGACGTGTGGCGCCACGACTGTAAGCCGATCAGGGAGTCGATGGTGGCACTCGCCAATATCCTTTCAGAGCACGAGCCCGTTATTATGGGCGTTTTGCCTGAGCTGATGCAGATTGCAAGGACCGAATACAGCTTCAAGGAGGGGGTACGGCTCGTCGAGATGAAATACAACGATTGCTGGGCGCGCGATACCGTGTCGAGCGTCGTTTACGGCGATGCGCCCTATATCTCGAGCTTTTCCTTCAACGCCTACGGCGGTGAGCTGTATGCGGATTGGAGCGACGACCAGATGCTCGACTACGCCGTCTCGAAGGAGTTCGGCTATCCTGTGCGCGAGTGTCCCTTGACGCTTGAGGGCGGAAATATGCTGCCCGACGGCAACGGCACGCTCTTTCTTGTGAAGGACTCGATCCTCAACGACAACAGAAACCCCGGGATGTCGCAGGCGGAGGCAGAGCGCCTTTTCAAGGAGGCGACGGGCGCGCGGCAGATCGTCTGGCTCGAGCGCGGGCTGGAGGGCGACGAGACGGGCGGCCATATTGATAACGTAATGGCGTTTTGCGACCCGCACACCATCCTTCTTTCCTACACCGACGATAAGGAAAACCCGCACTACGAGATCACGCATGAGATCGACGCGTTTTTACGCACCGTAAGAGATGCCGACGGCGCACCCTACGCGATCGTTCACGTGCCGGTCCCCCCCTACTACTACCGAACGAAGGACGACTCCGACACCGTCGTTGACGAAAGCGGCTCCTTCCCGCGTAAGGAGGGGGACGTTGTCCTTGAGACCTATATCAACTTTGCCCTCGCGAACGGCGTGGTCGTGGTACCGCAGTACGGCGGTCCGCTTGACGCCGCGGCGCTTGAGGTGATCGGAAAGGCCTTCCCCGACCGTAAGATCGTCCCGCACTACGGGCGTGAGGCATCGCTCGGCGGCGGCGGATTCCACTGTCTGACCAAGCACATTCATTAAAACGAAAGTGAGAGCATAGTATGAGACCCGAAATCGAAGAAAAGATCATTATTGACAAAAAGATCGGCGACGAGGCGTCTGCGGGCGCGATCTTTAACTCCTACGTTGACAAGAAAAAGCTCGGTCAGTGGCTGCTTGACAGCTATCTTACCCAGCGAGTGACGACCGACGAGGAGTTCAACATCACCCCGAACGGCAAGCACCGTGCCTTCTTTAACGACGCGTACAACAAAGAGGTCGGGTATCTGAGCGATATCTACGGCTACGTTGGCGTGATCTCGCTGGCGGTGCGCATGGGCGTTCCGCTGACCGACGAGCAGAAGGCGGATATCGAGGACAACGTCGGGCTGATCCTCGACGCCATTGAAAACGACGGCTACACGCTTTACCCCTACGTTTCAAAGGAGGAAAACCGCGCGGAGGACGGCAAGCTCTTCGGCGGCAAGGCGGCATCCTACACGGGTGCTATGACCTGGGCGCTCAGCTTTTTCATGAGCGTGCGCAGTGCGGTCAGAAGCGGTCTGATCTCGCTGAGCGAGGAGCGTCAGAAGCAGATCATCTCCAACATCAAATATATCATCGACTACTTCAACTTCGCCTTTATCACGAACGACGATAAGCAGGCGATGGGCTGGGGATATACCAAGGACAGTATGTACGCCGCCCTCTTCTTCACCTACTCGGTGCTTGAGGCGTATTCCGACTTCGAGGACAACGCCTTCAACATCGATATCATCGACGACAAGATTATCCGCACGCCGAAGGACCCCGAGCTGCTCGAGGCGATCAACAAGGGCAGAGGAGAGGGCGTCAAGCGTATGGAGGAGGAATGGCTCGAGAAGTGCGAGGCGGTCGCCGACCACGTCTGGGAGGTCTACAAGGACGTTCTGAAGGACGACTTCGTTGACGATACCTTCCTGCGTAACTTCCGTGTGGTCACGCGTGACGATATTATGAAGTCCGAGCGCTCGAACGCACTCTTCAATAACATCTATCTCGTATCGATCCTGCTTTACGGTTACGTCAACCGACGCGCCACCGATAAGGAGGACGTCGTTATGACGATGGAGGCGGCATTGCAGAACGTTCAGCGTGTCTACAACCAGCTGCACCGCGACGGCGTGGTCTACCTCGTCGATACCTACATCGTTCCCTTCAAGGTGCCGCATAAGACGCGTAAGACTGCCTACCTGCGCCTGAACTACAAGTCGCTCGTTGACGCATCGCTTCTGCCGATGCTTGTGAAGGCGAACAACATCATCGCCTACTACATTTCTCAGTACCCCGTGAAGCAGATGAGCGTGCTGTTCGAGAGCCTTTTCGACAGTATGCAGAGCGCCGATCAGTGGATCTGGGAGAACAAGCGCTACGACGTTAAGATCAATGAAAGATATATCGAGGCGATCGCTGACTTCTACGCCTACTACGAGGACTACGAGCGCGACTACGCCGAGAAGAAGGAAGCGCGCGAAAAGCAGCTGCGCGAGCGTATCCGCTACGCGAGAGCGGAGGAAAGAAAGAACGTATACGAGGAGGCGGAGAAAGCCGCCGCTGAGAAGTTCAGAATCCGTGAGCAGGAGATCCGTGCTGAGTACGTAATCGAAAACGAGATCCGCCGCGCCATTGAGGGCGGTGTGGTCAACACCTTCACGGCACTGATCGACAGCACGTGCCAGAAGATGGAAAACGGCGGCGAGCTGACCGAGACCGAGGCGAAGCTCTACGCGTCGCTTGAGACCTTTATAAAGGCGTATATCAGACGGCTCGTTGGCTCTGCCGTGGCAGACAAGTCAACGCTCGATACGGTGATGGAAAACATCAGGACCGATTCCACGATGTTCCTCGCGGAGTGGGCTGAGAGGCTCGCCGGCTCCAAAGAGGTCTTGACCAAAATGATGAAAGGGGATAAATAATGAATATTACTACCTTCTTTTCCTATAAGGGCGGCGCAGGCCGAAGCACGACCTGCCTGAATACCATTCCCTTCGTGGCAGAGCGAGAGGACGCATACTCCCGCGCGCCTCTCATCCTGATTGATATGGATATCGAGAGTGCGGGTATGACCTATCTGCTCAATCATCAGGACACCTTCAAGGGCAAAAACGACGTAAAGATCTTCTTAAAGAACGAGGAATCCTGGTCCTCCGACAACAGCTGCGACATTTCCGAGCACCCCTTCTATCAGTGGCTGGTTCCCGTCGGCAAGCAGCTGGGGCTTGAGGACGATTACGCGATCATGTTCCTCGGCGTTGACGACAGCAGTCCGCAGCTCAACCGCTCCGACGTTGAGGGCCGGCTTGACGAGGTTATGCACAAGCTGCGCCGCTTCGCGATCAACTATCACTGCAAGGGGATCATTATGGACTCCGCGGCAGGCGACCAATTCTCCGCGCGCCTTGCCGTTGACCACGCCGATAAGATTGTCTTCTGCATGAAGATGACGCATCAGTTCCGCATCGGTACCTTCAACTATCTCAACAAGCTCGGCATCCGCCTCGGCTCCTCCGCCGACGAGAAGGAGATCATTCTGCTCCCCACCGTCGTCCCGCAGGATGCCGTGATTGACGGCGTATCGCAGATGCAGACCTCGATTGACGATATTGCGAAGCGTGTCAACGACCTCTCCCGCATCACGATCCGCGACGAGTTCGTGACCTCCGCCGATATGTTCGGCATCAACGAGGTTATGCGCTTTAAGTGGAAGGAGGGCGTTCTCTTCAAGCTGAGAAACGAGACCGAGATCACGCCCGACGAGGATTCCGCGCTCAAGCGTTACAGAAAGCTCGCAAGAATCGTTTGCGACGATTAAGGTGACGCTATGGAGATCGCAAGCTATAAGCAAGCCGCCGCCTATATCAACGAGGCGTACGCCTCCCCCGCCATTCGCAAATTCATCTTCGGGCTGGAGGAGGTATCCTTCCGCGATATCAAGGGCATCGGCTCTATCAACAAGGTCATAACGGTCGAGTTCCTTCTGGTCTACCTGACCTGGCTGAATACCGACCGAAATACGCTCCGCACCTACCGCAGTCCGCACTATGAGCGCGCCGCGGAGGTCATGAGCAGCCTTTACCGGACACAGAAGTTCGGGCTTGACGTGATCATTTACGTGCTCGCGGAGGGGCAGAAGGATATCGCCGAGATGGGTGAGCAGTCCTTCTTCTACCCCCTGATGGACACGACGGAGCGGTGTGAGTTCGGCAAGATCTACGGGCTGATCGACGATTGGATGAACGACCTGCAGACCTCAGAGGACTCGGTCGACAAAATCCTCGGTCACTTTATCCCCGTGATTAAGATGGCGAAGGCGCTGACGCGTGCCAGCGTTGTCACCGAAAAGGGACGCGACGGACAGTTAAAGACCGACTTTGTGCTGGACGGCGCACCCCTGCCCTCGTGGGACATCGTGTATATCGACAAGTCGGGAAACCGCTTCGTTCTGCTTGACATCGGCTACGAGCGGGAGGATGCGCTCTATCACTATCTGACCATCGACGACCTTTCCCGCGATACCGTAATCAAAAAAGCGAACAGGAGATAAGAAAATGATACATATTTTAGTAGACTCCTACGGTTGCAGCTCCGACCGTATCAACAATCTGATGGACGTGTATGAGGTCATCAATAAGGTCGTCAACCAAAACGGCCTCAAGGCGATCATGCCCCCTCAGCTCATCCCCTACTACTACTGCAGGGACGAGCGCGACGTGGGCATCAGCGCATATATCCTTCTGAAGGGCGGTCACTTTACCATTCACACCTTCCCGAAGTGGGGCTGCTATTTCGCCGACCTGCTGTACGACGGATTCGTGGATAAGGACAGCCTCGAGGCATTCCTTGAAAGAGAATTCCCCTGCGACTCGCTCTTCATCAGACGCGTGGACCGCGACGACGAGCTGGACGTGGAGGATATGGGTATTTACCAGAAGAACGACTTCGGTCCGCACTATATGATCCGCTCGCGCCCTGCGAAGGTGCCGACGCTCGGCGAGTATATGGAGCTGCTGGACAACCTGCCCGAGAAGGCGGGGATGCACCCCATCACGCGCCCCTGCGTGCTACACGACACGATCAAGAATCCCACCTACCTTTCGGGCATCGCCGTGATTGCGGAGAGCCATATTGCCATGCACTACAACTACAAGACGGGCGAGGTATTTATGGACGTGTTCTCCTGCAAGGAGGTTGAGGAGGACAAGTACAAGCAGGCAATGCAAGAGATCTTCGGCGGTGACTACGAGGACGTTTGCATCCAGCGCGGCAAGAGAAACCAGCAGAGAATGGATTCCCAGGAGAACCGTTACGACAGCCATAAGGGTTGGCAGGACGTAATCAAGGGATAAAACAGGGCTTTCATATTTGGGTAAAACCGAAAATGGCGAAAGGGACTGCCTCGATCTTCATTTGAGACAGCCCCTCATTGTCTATTATACAGGCAACTCTCTATAACTGAAAACTAAGGAAGCTACACAATGAAACGTAAAATTCAGGAATGGATCAGCATTCAGTTGGTCAAAAATCCCGGAAAAATAGTGCTTGCCGCGATCCTCTTTTTCAACGTGGCGTTCTTTTTCCTCGCGTCGGCAGTGATCAGCCTGCTCTCCCTTAACTCCAATTTGCCCAATATCAGCTACGCGCGCGCACTGTATCTGACCATCACGATGGTGCTTGACGCGGGGTGCATCGGGGACGTTACAAGGGGCTTTACCGAGACGGGCGTGGCGATCACCTTGACCTGCCTTATTATTATCATCGTCGGTATGATATCCTTTACGGGTGCTGTCATCGGTTACGTTACCAACTATATCTCTCATTTCATTGAGAGCTCGAACGCGGGGAAGCGTCGGCTCCGTATTTCGGGGCATACGCTCATTTTGAACTGGAATTCCCGCGCCTCCGAGATCGTCAACGACCTTCTTTACAGTGCAGAGCCCCAGCGCGTGGTAGTGCTCGTCGGCTCCCGCCGCGATGAGATTGAGCAGGAGATCGAGGATCGTATCTCTGATACCGTATCGCGCGAAAACGAGGCGGTCGCACAGAAATACGCGCATCTTCCCCGCCTTCAAAGCAGTCGGAAGATCCGTAAGGAACGCTTCCGCCGCCGTCTGACGGTGATCGTACGAGAGGGCGACGTTTTCTCCTCGAAGCAGCTGCGCGACGTTTCGGTAGATCAGGCGAGGGCCGTTATCATCCTCGGAAACGACATCAACAACACCCTTTGCAAGTTCGAATACAGAGAGCGCATTGATTCCAACGAGCGCGGCAACTCTCAGACCATCAAGACCCTGATGCAGGTCGCGGATATGACGGCGGCGGAGACCTCTGCCGACAATCAGCGGATCATCGTCGAGGTTACGGACGATTGGACGCTTGACCTCGTGGAGCGTATCATCGCTGCCAAGCAGGTGGACGGAAAGTGCAACATCGTCCCCGTCAAGGTCAACAGGGTGCTCGGACAAATCCTTTCCCAATTCTCCCTGATGCCCGAGCTGAATATGGCATATCGCGAGCTGTTCTCCAACAAAGGAGCGACCTTCTATTCCGCCCCGAAGGAGAAAGAGGATGAGGTCGCCTATACCAAGAGATTCCTCTCCGAGCATAAGCACGCCGTTCCGCTTGCCTTTATGGAAACCAAGCAGGGGACGCACTGTTACTATGCGGCAGACTCCGAGCGCGCAATCTGCAAGAGATCTGCCGTCACGCCGTCCGACTACGCGGTTGATTTGAACCGTGATTATTGGATCGAGCGGAAGAACGTCGTGATCCTCGGCCATAACAGTAAGTGCCGCGACATTATGCAGGGCTTCGCCTCCTTCGTCAACGAATGGGGACGCGCGGGCGAGAGCATCGTCAATCTGATCGTGATCGACGACCCGAGAAACCTTGAAAAGATGGGCTATTACAAGGAGTTTCCCTTCGTGAAGCGCACCGTTGCCGCCGAGATCTACGATAAGGATCTGATCTGCTCGACGATCGAGGAATTCGTGGACGCGAACGTAGAGGATACGAGTGTACTTATTCTTTCCGACGACTCCGCGCTTAACGAGGATATCGATGCCAACGCGCTCGCCAACCTCGTATACGTGCAGGATATCATCAATCGCCGTCTGGAGCAGGATCCGAGCTTTGATCCTTATCGCATTGATATGGTGGTCGAGATCATCGATCCGAAGCACCACGACATTATAAACAGCTACAACGTCAACAACGTCGTGATCAGCAACCGCTATATCAGCAAAATGATCACGCAGATCAGCGAAAAGGAATCGCTCTTTGAATTTTATTCCGACATTCTCACCTACGACGAGGAGGGGGTGGAGAGCTACGACAGCAAGGAGATTTACGTAAAGAAGGTTTCCCGCTTCTTCAACGAGATTCCGAAGGAATGCACCGCAGAGGAGCTGATCCGCGCGGTCTATCATGCCTCCGCCGACGATTCCTTGCCCGCAGAAAAGCAAAACCCCTCTATCCTTTTGGGCTACGTCAAGCACGGTGGCGAGATGGTTCTCTTTGCAGGGGATCAATCCGCCGAGCGCATTCAATTGGAGAAAAAGGACAAGGTCATCGTTTTCAGCAAGCATTAAGAAACGGCCGCCCCATGGCGGGAGAGAGGGCGCGTCGGCGAAGGTCGGCGCGCCCTTTTTCGTGCAATTCGGCTTGCTTTTTCGGCGCATTTGTGGTAAAATAAGGACACCGAACGTTAAGGAGAAAAAGATGGAGCCGTTCCGCTTTCCCTATAAGGTGCCGCCCGCGGCAGAGCAGCGCGCAGAGAATCGGCGGATGCTTGAATGCATCAGCCGCTATATGCACTTTGCCGATGCCGATACGCTCACGCCGTCGGCCGTTGCGGAGCTGGCAGAGGCCTGCGGCGTGCCGCGCGAGTACGCCTACGCCGAGCTTCTCGCGGCGGCGCTCGGGCTCGATACCATAGATGCCGACCGCGATTTCTTCCGCGCGTATTTTCTGCCCGCGGTGAAGGAGTACCGCACGGGCGACTTTCTGATGGATCCCTACCGTGCGTATTTCCCGAAGGAGGAGGTCCGCGCGGGGAATTACCGCTACCGCACCCAGCGGCTGCTTCCGTGCGAGCTGTTCGTGGCGGGGGATCTGCAAAGATTGCCCGACGGCAGGATCATCCCGCGCCTCGGCTTTTTTGCCGAGGAGTACGCCTATCCCGCCGCCCTCGCAGGGGATCGGGAGTGGATGACGCTTTTACCCGTTGAGTGTATCACGGTGCGCCCCGTGGCAGAGGAGGCGTTCGGGCGCGTTCTGACCTACGGGCTTGGGCTTGGTTATTTTACTCTGCTGGCGGCAGAGAATCCGCGCGTGGAGCGCGTGACCGCCGTTGAGCTGGACGGCGACGCGGTGCGGCTCTTCGAGTCGCAGATCCTGCCGCGCTTGCCAAAGGACGTGCGCGGGAAGATCACGCTCACCGTCGGCGACGCGCTTGACTACGCCGACGGCGTATCCGCCGAGAATACCGATTTCGTCTTCGCCGACATCTGGCACGACGCCGCCGACGGACGCGCCCCCTACCTCGCCCTGCGGGAAAGGGAGCGGGCGAACGTTTGCTACCGCTACTGGATCGAAGAGACCCTGCTTTGCTACCTTGACGGATCGCTCAATGCATAAATAATGAATATTAATTCAGTTTATACAAAAATATTCAAAAAGAGACAAAAAACGGGAAGCGATTGAAAGCCGTAGAAAAATCTTTTTGAAAATAACAAAGAAAAATATTTTCAAAAGGGCTTGACATTTTCGGATTTTTGTTGCATAATTATTCACGAACATAAATGAATCACAGAGAGGAACTGTATTATGAAAAAAGAAGACATCAAAAAGGTAGTGCTTGCGTATTCGGGCGGACTTGACACCTCGATCATCATTCCGTGGCTGAAGGAGAACTACAACAACTGCGAGGTCATCGCGGTATCGGGCAACGTCGGACAGGCAGACGAGCTGGAGGGACTTGAGGAGAAGGCGCTGAAGACCGGCGCATCCAAGCTCTACGTTGAGGATCTGACCGAGGAATTTGTAAACGATTTCATCATCCCCACCGTTAAGGCAGGGGCACTGTATGAGGAATATATGCTGGGCACGTCCTTTGCCCGTCCCGCGATCGCAAAGCGTCTGGTTGAGATCGCGATCGCTGAGGGGGCTGACGCGATCTGTCACGGCTGTACGGGTAAGGGCAACGACCAGGTCCGCTTCGAGCTGACCATCAAGGCGTTCGCGCCCGATATGCCGATCATCGCCCCCTGGCGTGAGTGGGATATCAAATCGCGTGAGGAGGAGATCGAGTACGCAGAGGCGCACAACGTTCCCCTGAAGATCAACCGCGAGACCAACTACTCGAAGGACAAGAATCTCTGGCATCTGTCGCACGAGGGGCTTGATCTTGAGGATGCGGGCAACGAGCCGATGTATGAGAAGCCCGGCTTCCTTGAGATGGGCGTATCGCCGATCGAGGCACCCGACGCACCGACCTACATCACCCTTGATTTTGAGCAGGGTGTTCCCGTTGCGTATAACGACAAAAAGATGAGCGCGAAGGAGATCATCCTCGCCCTCAACGAGGTGGGCGGTGCAAACGGCATCGGTCTGCTCGATATCATCGAGAACCGCCTGGTCGGTATGAAGTGCCGCGGCGTGTACGAGACCCCCGGCGGAGCCATCCTTTACTTCGCGCACAACTACCTTGAGACCCTGACGCTTGATAAGATGACGGCACACAAGAAGCAGGAGCTGTCGCTCACCTTCGCCGACCTCGTTTACAACGGTCAGTGGTTTACCCCCCTGCGTGAGGCACTGTCGGCATTCGTCGACAAGACCCAGGAGAACGTGACGGGTAAGGTCAGACTGAAGCTCTACAAGGGCAACATCATCAAGGCGGGCGTATGGAGCGACTACGCGCTCTACTCTGAGGAGCTTGCAACCTTCGGCGAGGACAACGTCTACGATCAGAAGGATTCCGCGGGCTTTATCAACCTGTTCGGTCTGCCGATTACGGTTGAAGCAAGAATGAAAGCGAATCTGAAGAAATAATGGCAAATGAAAAAATGTGGGCGGGGCGATTCCAAGAGTCGCTTGACGCCGTAGCGGATAAGTTCAATTCCTCGCTCCCCTTTGACCGACGGATGTTTGAGGACGATATCGAGGGCTCGATGGCGCACGCCGCAATGCTTGCGAAATGCGGCATCCTTCAGAAATCCGATGTTGACCTCATTATGGAGGGGCTGACGGGCATCCTCGCCGATATGCGAGAGGGAAGACTCGTAGCCGACGTGGGGGAGGATATCCATATGTTCGTGGAGGCGGAGCTGACCGCACGCATCGGTGAGGTCGGAAAGCGACTGCACACCGCGCGCTCGAGAAACGATCAGGTCGCCGTTGACCTGCGCCTCTATCTGCGCCGTCAGAGCCTTGAGATCATCGAGCTTTTGAAGGCATTGCTCGCATCGCTCGCGAAGCAGGCGGCGGCGCACGCCGACACCATTATGCCGGGCTACACGCATTTGCAGCGCGCACAGCCGATCACCTTCGGCCATCATCTGCTTGCCTACGCCGCGATGCTTATGCGCGATATCTCGCGCATTGAGGATGCGGTTCTGCGTATGAACTACTCACCGCTCGGCTCCTGTGCCCTTGCGGGCACGACCTATCCCACCGACCGCGCGTACGCCGCGGAGCTGCTCGGCTTTGACGGCGCGTGTGAGAACAGCCTTGACGGCGTTTCCGACCGCGACTTCGTGCTGGAGCTTGCGGGCGCGTTCTCGACGCTGATGATGCATCTGTCGCGCCTGTCGGAGGAGATCATCCTCTGGTCGAGCTGGGAGTTCCGCTTCGTCGAGCTGTCCGACGCGTTCACCACGGGTTCAAGCATTATGCCGCAGAAGAAGAACTCGGATATGGCAGAGCTCGTTCGCGGTAAGACGGGCAGGGTTTACGGCAATATGCTGGCACTCTACACGACCTTAAAGGGGCTTCCGCTTGCCTACAACAAGGATATGCAGGAGGACAAGGAGGGCATCTTCGACACGGTCGATACCGTAAAGGACTGCCTGACCGTCTTCGCACCGATGATCGAAACGATGACGGTGCATCCCGAGAATATGCTCGCTGCGGCGAAGGGCGGCTTCATCAACGCCACTGACGTTGCTGACTACCTGACCAAGAAGGGGATGCCCTTCCGCTCGGCGTACAAGATCACAGGCGAGCTTGTCGCGCGCTGTATCGCCGACAGAACCGATCTTTCAAGTCTGCCGCTCGAGGTTTATCGCGAATACTCCGACCTCTTCGAGGCGGACGTCTATCACGAGATCGACCTCGCGGTCTGCGTGGCACGCCGCACGTCCTACGGTGGCACGGGTCCCGAATCAGTCCGCCACCAGTTACAGCTGCTGACGGATTACTTGAACAAATAATTTGCTTTTGGAGGAAGCTATGAAACGAAATACACTTACTTTGACCGTTACCCCCGAGGAGTCCCTGCAGGCGGCGCTTGACACCGCACGCGCGGCGATCGAGAAGGCACCGACCGACGTATTGGTTACGCTCACCGCGGGTGCGCATCACCTTGCCGAAACCGTGCGCTTTGACGGCGCGGGGCTTTCCGATTACAGCATTACGCTCAAAGGGGCGGGCGCGGCAGAGATCGACAGCCTTGACAGCTTTGACGGCTCTCTGTTCACCCCCGTTGCGGGCAAGCCCTACTACGCCTGCCGACTGCCCGAGCGCTTCTGCCGTGACGGCAAATGGATCAATCTGCGTACGATCTATATCAATGGAAAAATGGCACAGCTTGCAGAGGGCGAGTGGCATAACTCGGTGATTGACGAGCAGTGGATCGACGTCAACGAAAACGGCGAGCGCGACGAGGCGGACCGCTATCTGCTCTGGGTGCCCTACGCGCTTGTGCGCGACTTCGTCGCTTACGATGAGAAAACGGGGCTCTATTCGCCCGCGGGCGGCGGCTTCCCCGAGCGCATGGACGTCGCCCTGCGCGTGCAGTGGACCTATCACGAGATGCATATCCTCGGCGTGGATTACGAGGCAAGCAATACGGTCAAGCAGATTCCGAAGATCCTGGGCACGGGTGAGCCGATAGAGGGCGAGTACAGCTCCACCGAGGGACACGTTGCCCTGATGCTCGGCAACTACGAGGGACGCCGCTTCAACACCGCGAAGCGCAGTGCGGGCCCGATCCGCAATCGCGCGCCCCTGATGCTGAAGAACAATATCGCCTTTTTACAGCATGCGGGCGAGTTCTACTACGAGCAGGAAAGAGGAACACTCTACTATATCCCGACCGAAGAGGAAGCACGCGATCTTTCCGCTGTGACGGTCGGCATTCCGCGCCTTGCCAACCTCTTTTTGCTGAAGGATGCTCAAAATATCGCCTTCGAGGGGCTGACCTTCACGGGCACCGACGCCGACGCCTACCACCGCCAGGGGTATGCGGGCGGTCAGGCGGGCTCACAGTACGGCGGCGTTGACGGCTTCCAATTCGTGCATGAGGGCGCGATCGTCGGCGGCTCGCTTGACGGATTTTCGGTCGAGGACTGCGTTTTCACCGAGCTTTATCAGCTCGGCATCGCGATCTACGGCACGTCGCGCCGCATTGCAGTGAAGAATAACCGCTTCTGCGAGCTTGGCGCGGGTGCGATCCTGCTCGGCGACGGCAAATACGCGGAGGGCGTACAAAGCAACGAGGACGTCGTGATCGAGAACAACGATCTGTCGCGCATCGCGCTCGTCTTCCGTAACAACTGCGCGATCTGCATTACCTGCGTGAAGGATGCAAAAATTCTTCACAATACCATCGTTGACTGCGCCTACACGGGTATTTCGGTCGGCTGGTGCTGGAGTCAGACCGATAAGCCCGTCGGCACCTACTTCAACGTGATGAACTGCGAGATCGCTTATAACTATATTGAAAACTTTATGTTCAAGATGTACGACGGCGGCTCGATCTACTCGCTCGGCGGCAACGCACCGATCGAGGACGAAACGCTCTACAACTCGGTGCATCACAACTACTCCTACTGCGGCAGCACGCAGGGGCACGAGTCACCTGCCGCGACCTCGACCGCGCTCTATCACGACGGCGGCTCATCGCATTGGCATACCTACGAGAATCTGACTCGGGTCGATCAAAGCACGCTGTGCCAGTGGAACTACATCGCCTTGCAGTCGGGTCGGGCGGGCGGCTCACAGGTCTACCGCATTGAGGTCGAGAACAACTATTTCGTCGATCTCTATCAGGAATTTCTGACCTGCGGCTACCGTCGCGTGCGCCCTGATTGGTATGTCTATGAGCGCAATTCGCACCTTCTCACCGACACCCCGGTGAGCGAGATGAATCCCACGTACAGATCGGTCGTGCAGATGCACCAGATCGACCTGCATGGCTATGCGCCGGTCACGGAAAAGACCGCTGCCGCAATCAACGAGATCGCCACGGGCGCGGGCTGTGATGGAAAGCGCGGAGCACCCCTTTCGCTTTCCGCCTACCGCGAGAAGATCGTCAGCAACTCCTGGGACCTTGGCGTCGGCCCGAACACGCAGGTTGATAAAGCATAAAAGCTTCCCCGAAAATGAATAAATATCCCCCCGTGAAACGGGGGGTATTTCAGTTTCGGGCATAGCCCTAAGGATACTGGCTGCGCACAAGTGCGCTTTTTATTGGCCTGCCAGCCATGCAATTGTTACTTACTACCCATAAATGGGTCCCGTGGGTCGAACATCGCTAATTGGTCACTTTCTTGATCCCTTTTCAATTGATCCGCAATATATTCCTTTATTGCCTTCGTGTTTTTCCCCACGGTGTCAACGTAATATCCCTTGCACCAAAATTCGCGGTTTCGGTATGCAAATTTCATATTCCCAAATTTCTGAAATATTAGCAAAGAACTTTTTCCTTTGAGGTATCCCATAAATCCCGAAACGCTCATTTTGGGCGGGATGCTGACCAGCATATGTATATGGTCGGGGCATACCTCTCCTTCAATTATCTCTACTCCTTTCCATTGGCAGAGTTGGCGGAGTATTTCTCGTATCTCTAATCGCTTCTCGGCGAAAAATACTTT
>JAFTLE010000061.1 GCA_017452895.1 Clostridia bacterium | reverse complement strand
GTGGTCGGCATGGATCTTGATATCCGATGCCTGCCCCTGCGCACCGCCGAGGGGCTGATGGATCATAATCTCACTGTTCGGCATTGCGAAGCGTTTCCCCTTCGCACCTGCCGCGAGCAGAAATGCGCCCATGCTTGCCGCCATACCAACGCAAATGGTGGAGACGTCGCATTTGATATAATTCATCGTGTCATAGATCGCCATACCTGCGCTGACGGAGCCACCGGGACTGTTGATGTAGAAGAAGATGTCCTTTTCGGGATCCTGCGCTTCAAGATAGAGCATCTGTGCAACGATCAGGGATGCGGTTGCATCATTGACCTGATCCGAAAGGAAAATAATACGGTCATTCAAAAGCCGGGAGAAAATGTCGTAGGATCTTTCTCCGCGATTGGTTTGTTCGATAACTACCGGTACGAGTGCCATTGTTTAATCCTCCATAATAAGTTTTTGTCTGGGTAAATGAAATGCTGCCGATGTTTACCGGCAGCATTTGCAATCGATCATTCCGCAGTTTCGGTAAATACGGCGTTTTCCTTGACAAAGTCAACTGCCTTTTTAACCTTGAGGTCAGCACCGATGTCTTCGGATTTCACCATGTTCTTTACATCATCCAGCGGGACGTTGTAGGTGTCGGAAATGCGTTTGTATTCAGCTTCGATTTCCTTTTTGGTGACCGTCAATTTTTCAGCGGATGCAATCTTTTCGAGCGCGAGTCTTACGCGGACCTGCTTCTCAGCCTGCGGACGCATCTGTGCGCGGAGCTGGTCGAGGTTCATACCCGTGTACTTGAAGTAAGTAGACAGATCAAGTCCCTGCATGCGCAGACGGCTGTCGTAATCACGCACGAAGTTTTCGGTTTCGGCGACGAACATCGGCTCGGGAATATCGGCCTCGAGCTTTTCGATGAGGGCGTCGATCATCTTTTCTTCTGCTTCGTTTTCAGCGGCTTTGTCATTTCTTTCCTGAATTTTTGCCTTTATGTCGGCTTTGTATTCAGCAAACGTATCAAATTCGGAAACATCCTTCGCAAATTCGTCGTCAAGTGCGGGAAGCTCGGTGGTCTTGATGGCGTGCAGCTTTACTTTGAAAACAGCGGGCTTGCCGGCGAGCTCCTTTGCATGGTATTCAGCGGGGAAGTCAACGTTTACGTCAAATGCATCACCGATCGCTTTTCCGATGATCTGATCTTCGAAGCCGGGGATGAACTGACCGCTGCCGAGCTTGAGGTCGTGCCCTTCAGCCTTACCGCCGTCAAACTGCTTGTCATCGACGTAGCCGTCGAAGTCAATGGTAACGGTGTCGCCGTTTGCAGCTGCTCTGTCGGTCACCTCGATCGTTCTTGCGTTGCGCTCACGCGTACACTCAATCTCGGCATCAACGTCCTCATCGGTACCAGCCTTTACGGTTTTTGCAATTTCAAGTCCCTTGTAGCCGTCGATCTTAACGGTGGGCTTTACATAAAGTTTCGCGGTCATAACGACGCCGTTTTCATCGATCGTCTTAACGTCGAATTCGGGCTGACCGACCATATCGAGCTTGGATTCCTTAAGTGCTGCTTCAAATGCATCGGGAATGCATGCATTGATCGCTTCCTCATAGAAAACACCCTTGCCGTACATCTTTTCGATGATGGCCTTCGGCGCCTTACCCTTTCTGAAACCGGGGACATTCATTTTGGCGACGTTCTTTTTGTATGCGGCGTTTACAGCGGCATCGAAGGTCTCCTTCTCAATGGAAAACTCCACGGTGTAGCAATTTTTCTCTTTTTTGTCCTTTTCCTTTTTGATCAGGCTCATTTGATTGGCTCCTTTACAAGCATAGTGTTTTTTACATCCATATTATTTTACTTGGTTTCATCGCGGTTGTCAATAGAAAACGCAAAAAAACCGAGAAAATTAGGCAAAATTAATCCAAAATCGGTAAATATCAGTCATTCGGCTGAATGAGGCGCGGGTAGAACTCTAAAAAATCGGCGGAGATGAGAGAAAACGTAACGCCGTCGTGAACAAAGGTGGGCTGGGCGGTGTAATTCCCATGGATATGACCGAAGAAGCAACGGGAAATACCGTGCTTTTTCAAGACGTCGATAATCTCCTCACACACGAGGCCGTTCCAGATGGGTGGGAAGTGTAAAAATGCAAGGACCTCGCGGCGGTCATCCTCTCTTTTTAGAGCTTCCGCCGCATTCAAGCTGGTATCAAGGCGTGATGCTTCGCGTGCGACCAGCTTTTTGAAGTCGGTGTCCTTCGGCAGATTTTCGCAGGATTCGTCCTGATACCATCCGCGCGTGCCGGCAAGAATGAATTCCTCGGTCTCAAAGGCGTTGTTGAAGAGGAAAAAAATGCTGTGAAATGCGTGTGCCTTGGTAAACGCCGTGAGCTTTGATGCAGTGGACCACCAGAAATCATGATTGCCCTTGCCAAGGATCTTTCGTCCCGGAAGCGAATGCAAAAGGGAGAAGTCGGAAACCGCCTCGTCAAGCGTGAGTGCCCACGAAACGTCACCGGGAATGATCACGGTGTCCTCATCGGTCACGACCGCGTGCCAATTGTGCACGAGACGTGCGACATAATCGCTCCAACGGCGACCGAATACCTCCATGGATTTGTTGGTTTGCTCGGCGGTGGAGAGGTGCAGGTCAGCAATAACAAAGAGTGACATATAGCCTCCGCGCATAGAAATACCGACCGATGGGAAAACTGTAATGGCCGTGAAAACGGTGGAAAAACATCGGAGGTAGATTTGATTATGGAAAACAAGATGCATCCCGAAAAGACGGATAAGGCAATTAAGGGGATCGTTTGCGACGTGAAAAACTGCGTGTATCACGGTGCTTGCGATAACTGCTGCACTGCCAGCGCGATCTCCGTAGGGCCGAGCTATGCGGAATCCAGCGCGGAGACCGTTTGCGCGACCTTCCGTCCGAAGAAAATCTAATTAGTCAGCCGCAAAAGCAAGGACCGTATCGGGCATTTCATCGGGGTCAACCACCGCGTTGAAACGGACGGTGCGGTTCTTCATATCGGCAAGCGGCATGGGGATCTCGACCTTCGTAAGAGCGGTCAGATCCTCGAGTGCCGTGAGCCCATCGGACGAATGCTTGCCCGTGAGTGCAAGGTAAACGTCGGCTGCGAACTTGTAGGGGCTCGCCGTAGATGCCAGAATAATGGGAGTGATTTCTCCCTTTTGATCGGCAAGATACTGTTGTGCACAGGAATAGCCGACGGCGGTATGGCTATCGCACAAATAACCGTGCTTTTCGTATGCCAGACGGATCGCCTGCGCGGTCTTTTCCTCGTCGGCGCAGTAGCCGACAAAATCCTTTTGGATCAGGGCAAGCTCGTCATTCGACAGGGCATATTTGCCGTCGGTGTTCAGGGATCGCATATAGGCGGCTGTCTTTTCAGCACCCAGCGTTACATAGAGCAGGCGCTCGAGATTTGAGGAGATCAGGATGTCCATCGAGGGGGATATCGTGGTGTAAAATGCGCGGTTGCGGTTGTATACGCCCGTGCGCAAAAAGTCGGTAAGGACATTGTTCTTATTGGATGCACAGATGAGCTTGCCAAGCGGCAGCCCCATCCTTTTTGCAAGCAGGGCGGCAAAAATGTTACCGAAGTTGCCGGTAGGGACACATATGTCGAGCTTATCGCCGTACGAGATTCTGCCTGCGTTTATCATATCACAATAGGCGGAAACGTAGTAGACGATCTGCGGTGCCAGACGTCCCCAGTTGATCGAATTGGCACTGGAAAGGAAGGTGTTGCGTTCAGCAAGCCGCTCTGCCATCGTGCGGTCGGCAAAGATGTTTTTGACACCTGTCTGTGCGTCGTCGAAGTTGCCGCGGATCGCGCAAACATCAACATTATTGCCTGTCTGAGAGACCATCTGCAGCTTTTGAACTTTCGAGACACCGTCTACGGGGTAAAAGACCTTGATCTTGATCTGGGGGATATCCTTATAGCCTTCAAGCGCGGCCTTGCCCGTATCGCCTGAGGTTGCCACGAGAATATATGCCGTGCGCTTTTCACCGGTCTTCACAAGTGCGCGGGAGAGAAGGCGCGGCATGATCTGCAGTGCCATATCCTTGAATGCGGCGGTAGGACCGTGCCAGAGCTCAAGCGCCGTTACGTTTTCGTCAACGGGACGGATGGGGGCGGCACCGCCGAGAAAACGGTCAGCGGAATAAGCGGCAGATGCATCCTCGTAAAGCTCGTCATAGGTATAATCGGTAAGGTACTTGGAAAGGACGGTTGCGGCACGCTCGGGATAGGACATTTTGCAGAGCGAAAGGACCTCCTTTTCCGAGAGCGACGGAATCTGCTCCGGCATAAAGAGTCCGCCGTCGGGAGCGAGACCTGTTTTGATGGCTTGTGCCGCACTGACGGAGACGCCGTCGGTGCTTCTTGTGCTTCTGTAGTTCATAGTGAATCCTTTTTATTTATATAATTTTGTTTTCAAAAAAATGATATTCGAAATCGGAAAAGAAATCTGCGAAAAAGCTTTGTGCGTTTTGGTATAGGAGCTTACGGATCAAAGGGTCGGGATAGCCAATTTTTGAATATGCCTCGCAAAGGCGGGGGAGATCGTCGGTAGAGGAAAGACCGGCGGGCGTTTGCCCGATGCCATCAAAATCACTGCCGAGTGCCAGAACATTCTCACCGCCAAGGGAAAGCAAATGCTCGGTGTGTAAAAGAAGGTCGGTAAGCGTTGCGTCCCCGCTAAGGGTAAGATGCTCGGGTGCGAAGCACAAGCCGAGCAAGCCGTGAGTCGAAACGATTCTTTGAAAGAGTCGGTCGGTCAGATTGCGTCTGTGCTTGCATACCGAATAGGAGTTGGAGTGAGAGGCAAAAACGGGGACACCGAAATGCTCGCAAACATCGGCGATCTGTTCTGCAGAGCGCCAGCATGCGTGCGAAATGTCGGGTAACATGCGATGGCGGATCGCTTCTTTTATGGCGCGTTCGCCGAATTCTGTCAAGCCGACGTCGGTATTCCAGGCGCCGCCAATGGAATCCTCGCCATACCAAAGCGGTGTCAGCGTGCGGACGCCGAGCGAGGATAAAAGTGCGATCCTTTCAATGTGTTCTTCCAGAAGAGACGCACCTTCGATGCTCAATATGCAAGAGAAGTTTCTAGGCAGAATTATATTCGATAGAGCTTGGCGCAGGCGTTCTCTGATTTTGAAAAAGCGCTTGAAGTTGTCCTTTGGGTGACGCTTCGCATCGCTCCAGATGGCGTAAACAACGGTAGTAGGGACGCTTTCGTTGATCCTGCACTGTAATGCCTGTGAATCGAGCTCCAGCCCCTCTTCAAGCAGGCGGCAGGGGGTATCGGTATGTAACAAAAAGTAAGGAAACACGGCAACCTCCAAAAAGATTTACCGTACAGATTATGCTGAAAACGCTTCCTTAATGTGATTGATCTCAATGATTCTTTCGGCTTTTGAAAGATAGACCTCGATAACGTCGAAGCGGCAGGGCAGATCGGTTGGATTACGGCGAAGGTAGGCGCGTGCGCCAGCGACGAGGCTGCGCTGCTTGTCCTGCCCGACGGCGGATGCGGCACTGCCGTAGCGGTTGTAAATATCAACCGAATGCGTGCGGGTCTTGACTTCAATAAAAACGAGCATACGCCGTTTTTCAAGGGCAATGACATCGATCTCGTGCGGGTGATGCTTGAAATTACGGGTGACGATCCTGTAGCCGTGGCGGCGCAAATAGGAGACGGCTGCCCGTTCGCCCTTATCGCCGATCATTTTCTTGTGCGTGCGTACCTTTCGGCGGAAGAGGTCAAGTATCTTCATTGAGAAATTTCAAAAAGGACCGTCTGTGGATCGGGGAAGGGCCGTATTTGCGGACGGCATCCATATGATCCTTCGTCGGGTAGCCTTTATGCTTTTTGATGCCGTACTGCGGGTAGGTTGCATCATCCTCCTCGCAGATGCGGTCACGCGTGACCTTCGCAAGAATGCTTGCGGCGGCGATGGATGCGGAAATGGCGTCTCCCTTTACGACAGCCTTCGCAGGGATCGGGATGTTGCGTACGACATTGCCGTCGATCAGCGCAAAATCGGCGGCGGGTGAGAGTGCCTCAATCGCGCGGCGCATTGCCAACATATCTGCGTTTAGGATATTGAGGGTATCGATTTCCTCAGGGGAGGCGGAGGCGATGGCGTAAGCGATCGCTTGCTCCTTTACGATATCAAAGAGCTTTTCACGCTTTTTGGGCGTTAGCTTTTTGGAGTCGTTCAGCTCTGGAATGTCGTAATCGGGGGGCAGAATGCAAGCGGCGGCAACGACAGGGCCGCAAAGCGGACCGCGGCCTGCTTCATCAACGCCGCAAACGAGCGAATATCCCTGCGCATGCAGTTCGTTTTCAAGGCTCAGATCAGGCATTGCTTTCTCCCTTCGGTGCTTCAAGACAGATCCGTCCGAGCTTTCCGTTTTGTAATTCATCGAGGAGCATGGTGGCTGTGCGCTCCTCATGCACCTCGCCGCCCGAGATCAAAAAGCCACGACGGCGGCCGACAAGCAGAAAGAGATCGTAAAGCTCGAGCTCGGCAATTTCTTCCGCCTTCAATTTGTAGCGCGTGCAGAATTCGGTGGGGTAGAGGTCACGCATACGGCCGCAAAGAAGCATTGCGATCTCAATGACGTTTAGGACCTGCTCCTTAATCGCGCCCGTCATAGCGAGATTTTCGCCAACCGTCCGATCGTCAAACTTCGGCCACAAAACGCCGGGCATATCTAGAAGATCAAGTCCGATTGGGGTGGAGACCCATTGCTTTTGCACGGTGACGCCAGGGCGGTTCTCGACCCTTGCACGGCGGCTGCCCGCAAGACGATTGATGATAGAGGATTTTCCGACATTTGGTATGCCAACGATCATCGCACGCAGGCGACGGCCGACCATTCCGCGGGATTCGTACCGCTCGATCTTATCGGAGAGAATGCGCCGTACGGCGGTGGGAATCGCTTGCATCCCCTCCCCCGTGACGCAATCGCAGGGAAGCGCCTCTGCTCCGTTTTCACGAAAACGGGCACACCATTGCTTCACGATGACAGGATCGGCAAGTGAGGCTTTGTTTAAAAGCGTTAAGATCGGCTTCTGACCGACGATCTTTTTAATTTCGGGATTTCGGGAGCTATATGGGATGCGAGCGTCGAGAACCTCGATCACGAGGTCAACGTCAGGCAGGCATTCCTGCATGATGCGACGCGTTTTCGCCATATGGCCCGGGAACCATTGAATGATATTGGATGGCATTAGTCTACTGCTCCGAATTGATTAAATGGAGAAACGCGAAGTAGGACGCGACCGAGTACCAGACGCTCGTCGATCATTCCGAAGTAACGGCTGTCGTAGGAGGAATTGCGGTGATCTCCGAGCACAAAGATCTTTCCCTCGGGCACCTGCGTTTTTTCGCGGTATCTTTCGTAAATCGCCAGATAGTCAAGGCTGTTATAATAGCCGCTTTGCTCGCCGAGATAAGTGCCGTCCTGACTCAGCACGGCAAGGCTGACGTAGGGCTCGCTCAGCTTTTTGCCGAGCGTGTCGTTTTCATCCTCGTAGACGTATACGCTGCCGTCGGCACCGAGACGGACATATTGCCCCTCTGTTGCAATGACGCGCTTGATCAGCGGCTCGCCCGTTTGGGTATAACCGTCGTTTTCAAACACCACGATGTCACCCGTTTTGGGAGTGTAGAGAAGATTTGAAATGATCAGCTTATCATCGTTGTGCAAGGTTCCGTACATTGAATTCCCGCTGACAACGGAATGGCGGAACAGGAAGGTAAAAAGGATCAAAACGGCCGCAACGGCGAGTGCCAGCATCTCGACGTAGTCAAAGAGAGCGCGCGCGGCACGCTTTGCGACAATCGGGGGCGGTGCATCGCTTGATCTGTTTTCCAAATCCATAAAAACCTCTTTAAGCGTTAGTTTTTTGAGTCAGCATCTCCATCAGGAGAGTGCCGTCGGAAAGATAATTGTTCTTGCTTGCGGCGCTGTCCTCGGTGAGGCACTCAACGCCGTCGTAGTTCTTTTCGCTATCGTAGATCATAAAGGGAACGGGCTCCATAGAATGAGTCCTGATCTCAATGGGGGTCGGGTGATCGGGAAGCGTGAGAATACGGAAACTCTCATCCGTAGATCTGAGATATTCCGTGATCGGGGTCAGGATCCTTTGGTCGATTAGCTCGATCGAGAGAACCTTGTTTTCGATTTCAGCGCGGTGTCCGCATTCGTCGGGTCCTTCTACGTGCACGTAGACCAGATCCTTACCGCGGCGGAAGGCGTCGATCGCGGCGTTTGCTTTGCCGTCGTAATTGGTGTGGACGTTTCCCGTTGCACCGTCGACGTCAATGGATTCCATGCCCGCGCAAAGCCCGATTCCCTTGATGAGGTCGACCGCGGAAATGACCGAGGCGTCCAGCCCCCATTTTTCACGGAAGGAGGGAAGCGCCGGCTTTTTCCCGGGGCTCCAGAGCCACGCGGAGTTCGCAACGCGCTTGCCGCTCGCACGGCGCGCCACGTTGACGGGATGATCCTTCAGGATCTCATAGCTGTCGCGCATCAGGCGATAGAAGGGCTCTCCCTCCTTACCCTTCGGCAGATAGTCGGTAATGACCTTGCCAAGAATGTCGTGCGGACGCATGAAGGGATAGGTGTCGTTTCCGTTTTTCCAAAGCAGACAGTGACGGTAGGAAACACCCGTGTAAAAGTGACGGTCGGCGTTGCCGAGTTTTTCCTCAAGCGCCCGAATCAGAAGGTCTGCTTCGGGCGTTGTGATCTCGTCGGCGGAATGGTCGAGAATGATCTTGTGATCGTAATCCCCCTCGTCCGAGAGCGTGACGACGTTGCAGCGGTAAGCCGTGTCATCGGGTCGCATCCTGAGTCCCATGCTGACCGCTTCAAGAGGAGAACGCCCCTTTGAATAAATGCGCGGCGCGTAGGAGAGGATCGCGAGATTTGCGGTATCGCTTTCCGGCACCATGCCGTCCGGGACGTTTGATACGGTACCGATGATCGCGGATTTTGCAAGTGCGTCCATCATCGGTTTTTTTGCAACCTCCATTGGGGTGCGGTTGCCGAGGGAGGGGATCTTTCTGTCCGCCATACCGTCGTATACAATCACGAGATATTTCATAAAAGTCGTCCTTTGCAAATTGAAATGTTTTCATAACAAAATTTATCACATTACAGTATAACATATTTTTTTTGGATTTACAAGCCCCATTTTTTTCAAAAAACTATTGATTTTTCAAAAAGGATGTGTTACAATAACCTTTGCTGTGCATTCTGCACGCAAATTTGAAGGCGGTCCGCTGCGTTGCTCCGCATGAACGCCCGGTATTAAAAGGAGGACCTAATCATGGATAAGGTTCAGGCTTTCGCAAGTGAGCAGCTTAAGAGTGAGATCCCGCAGTTCGAGGTTGGTGATACCATTACGGTTCACAACAAGATCAAAGAGGGTCAGAGAGAGAGAATCCAGCTTTTTGAAGGTACCGTTATTGCGAAGAACGGTGGCGGTATTTCCGAAACCTTCACCGTCAGACGCGTTGCATACGGCGTCGGCGTAGAGAAGATTTTCCCGCTTCACTCTCCCAACGTTGAGAAGGTTGTTGTTGTTCGTCGCGGTGTTGTACGTCGTGCAAAGCTCAACTATCTGCGCAACAGAGTTGGTAAGAGCGCAAAGGTCAAGGAAAAGATCTGATGCGCGAACAAAAATGACCGCCTGCAAAGGCGGTCATTTTTCTAAATTTCGGCTTACACGATGGATTCGGGCAGCTTTTTGCCGCCCAGCAGATGAAAATGAATGTGGCGCACCGATTGACAGGCATCCTCACCGCAGTTGTTGATGATGCGATACCCGTTCGTTAGCCCTTCCGCCTTCGCGATCTTCGGGATCGCGGCGAAAATGCGGGCGATCAGCGCGGAATTCTCATCTGTGATCTCGTCAGCGCAACAAAGGTGCGTTTTGGGAACGATCACGATGTGGACGGGGGCTTGCGGTTGGATGTCGCGGAATGCAAAAACGGCATCGTCCTCATAGACCTTCGTCGAGGGGATGTCGCCCGCTATGATCTTACAAAACAGACAGTCCATAGAAAATGCTCCTTAAAAACGGTATTTTCTTCAAGTATAACACGGAGTTCTGAAAAATGCAAGAAAATTTCTCTTTTATCACGGAAGATGAAGCAAGGAATTTACTGCCGCCGTATCCTGCGGCGGAGGACGTTTATACCACGCTTTCCAAAACGGGCGCACCGATTCTGATGTACGGCATGGGTAACGGTGCCGATCGTATTCTCGAGCAGCTCGAGAAGCGTGGAATCGAGGTTGCGGATTTTTTCGCAAGCGACGGATTCGTGCGCGGTCATTCCTTCCACGGAAGGAGAGTGCTTTCGTTTTCCGAGGCACGGGAGAAATACGGGGAGTTCCGTATCGTTCTTTCCTTCGGCACGCGCTTGCGCGAGGTGCTTGACCTCCTTTACGGCTATGCCGAGCGCTTTGAGCTGTATCTGCCCGATCTCCCGGTAGCGGGAAAGACCGTCTTTGATAAGGATTTTTACAATACGAACTATACGGAGCTTTTGCGGGCAATAACTGCTCTGTCGGACGAGGAGTCGCGCCGTATTTTCGCCGCCGTGATCCATTATAAATTAACGGGAAGGATCACCCATTTGCAATTGGCGTACAGTACCGACGCTTCTTATGACGAATGCCTCGCCTACGAGAGCATCAAGGAAAGCGTAGATGCCGGTGCATACGATGGGGATACTGCTTCTGCCATCCTAAAAAAGGCAAATAATTTAAGGCAGATACTCGCAATTGAACCCGACGCCAAAAATTTCAAGCGTCTTTGCAAGCGGATCGAGCATGAGGGGATCGGGCAAAGAGTTCGGACCGTTCACGCGGCGCTTTGGTCGGATGAGGCGCAGGGCGTGCTGAGCCGTGGGGAAAACCGCAACTCCTCGCTATGCAATCAGACCTATAACGCACCCGAGGATACGGTCCAGCTTTTGCCGCTCGACCGCTTGGTAGAGCGTTACGGCCTTTCACCCGATTATATCAAATATGACGTTGAGGGAGCGGAAAAGGAAGCGCTGCTCGGAAGCACTGCGACGATTGAAAAATACGCTCCGATCCTGCAGATCTCGGTCTATCACAGAAGCGAGGATCTCTTCGAACTTCTGTTTTTGGCGCGAAGGCTTTGCCCCGGTGCCCGTTTTTTGCTACGGAGACGGGAATGCTTGCCCGCGTGGGAGATCGATCTGTTTGTTTTAAAAGCTTCTTGCAATTAACATAAGAATATGTTATACTGAGTCTGTAAAAATAAAGGATCTAAGGATCATCGTATGAAAAAAATACCCGAATTACTTTCACCCGCGGGCAACCTTGAAAAGCTGCAAGCGGCGGTTTTGTACGGAGCGGATGCCGTTTATTTGGCAGGACAGCGCTTCGGTATGCGTTCTGCCGCGGACAACTTTACGGAAGAGGAGCTGTGCGCGGCGATCGAATATGCCCACGCGCACGGCGTAAAGGTCTACCTGACGGTCAACACGATGCCGCGTACGGATGAATATGCGGCATTACGCAGCTATTTTGAGGGGCTGCGGTCGTTTTTGCCCGATGCGCTGATCGTTGCCGATGTTGGCGTTCTGATGCTTGCCAAGGAGATCTTGCCAAATGTTGAGATTCATATCTCAACGCAGGCGAATACCGTAAGCGCCGCCGCGGCAACGGCTTGGTACACTCTCGGCGCGAAGCGCGTGGTGCTTGCGCGGGAGCTGACGCTTGCCGAAATCAGAGAGATCCGTGCAAATACGCCGAAGGAGCTTGAGCTTGAAGCCTTCGTACACGGTGCAATGTGCGTTTCTTACAGCGGACGCTGTCTGCTTTCTAACTTTTTCACGGGGCGCGACGGCAACCGCGGTGCGTGCGCGCAGCCCTGTCGATGGAATTATTCTGCGACAGTTTTTGAAGAGAAGCGGCCGAACGAGCCCCTGTATCTCGAGCAGATCAACGGTGAGACGTTTATTATGGCGTCGCGTGATACCTCGATGATCTCCTATGTTTCCGAGTTGATAGAATGCGGGATCGATTCCTTCAAGATCGAGGGGCGCATGAAAAGTGCGTATTATGCTGCGGTTACTACGAACGTTTACCGTATGGCGATCGACGCGGTCTGTGCCGGTGATACGTCAAAGCATCCCGAATGGGAGGAGGAGCTTGAGAGCGTCAGCCACCGTGAATACGGAACGGGCTACTATTTCAGCGATTCACATACGGATGCCAATACGGTGACGCAGGTTGGGTATATCCGTGAAAAAGCATATCTTGCGACCGTCCTGTCATATGATGAGGAGCGGAAAGAGGCGTACTGCATCCAGCGCAACAAGTTTTCGGTGGGAGAATCCATCGAGCTGTTGACACCCGGAAGGGTTGGGACAGCGATGCGATGCGAGGCACTTTATAACGAGGCGCACGAGCCGATCGAGTCGGTTCCGCACCCGCTTGAAAAATTTTATATACATATGCCGTTTGCGGTGAAGACCGGTGACATTTTACGTTCCGGCAAGGGGGAGTAATATGCGTTTGATTGAAGTTTTGTATGCTTTTTTAATGGGCGTGGTTGAGGGGATCACCGAGTGGTTGCCCGTGTCGAGCACAGGACATATGATCCTTTTGGATCGATTGTTCACGCTTGATTTTTCAGCCGCCTTTACCGAGCTTTTTCTGGTCGTAATACAGCTTGGCGCCATTTTAGCGGTGCTGGTGTATTTTTTCAATCGTCTCAACCCCTTTTCAACGAGGAAAACGGCGGATGAAAAGAAGCAGACCTACCGTCTTTGGGGCAAGGTCATCGTCGGTATGCTCCCCGCTATGGTCGCGGGGGTGCTTCTGAAGGTCGTTTACGGCAGCATTCCCGACAACCCCTTTCTGATCGCCGCGGCGCTGATCCTTTACGGCGTTTTGTTCATCGTGATCGAGCGTCGGCAAAAACATCGCACCTATCGCGTGAATACAACGGATGAGCTGAGCTATAAGGATGCGCTGCTGATCGGTTTGTTTCAGGCACTTTCTATTATTCCCGGTACCTCTCGCTCGGGATCGACGATCATCGGCGGTATGCTGATGGGGGTCTCCCGCACGGTGGCCGCGGAATTTACCTTCTTTATGGCAATTCCCGTGATGGCGGGTGCTTCCTTGATTGAGGTGCTCGGCTTCGTGAAGGATGGCGTTTCACTCTCGGGCACCGAGATCGGAGCGTTAATCATCGGCATCGTGGTCTCATTCCTCGTTTCCTTGCTTGTGATCCGCTTCCTTATGGATTTTGTGAAGCGTCACAGCTTTGAGGTCTTTGGCTGGTATCGCATCGCGCTTGGCGCTGTGGTCATCGTTGTTTTTTCGATCCTTCGGGCGGTTGCCTGAAATTCATTTGAAGAACAAGGAACCGTGAAAATGAAGATCGGGGTTTTAAACGAAATTTTTTAGTTTCGTTCATCCCGCTCTAAGACGGACGGAAGCATTCCGACATCGGTTTTCTGGCTTTCGCTTTCCGCGATTGAGACTTGATAAAAAAGGCAGGGGTTTGAAGTGAACCCCTGCTTTTTTTGACTTTCTTTTGGAAAAATATTGCTTTATTCCTTGAAATTTGATAATATAATGGTGTGAGTGAGTTTTTTTGAGTGGAGGGAATCTTATGCCGAAAAGTCCAAATCAAAAATTGAAGATCTTGTATCTTGCCAAGATATTTGCAGAGCGCACAGACGTCGAGCATCCGATGACGATGCCCGAAATCATACGAGCACTTGACGCATACGGAGTGGAGGCGGAGCGCAAGAGCCTTTACGATGATTTTTCGGCGTTGCGGCGTTACGGATTTTCGGTTGAGAGCTGTCAGAGCGGGAAGGCGACGGGCTACTATCTTGAGGAGCGTCAATTTGAATTGCCCGAGCTGAAGCTTCTGGTGGATGCGGTGGCATCCTCTAAGTTCATTACGCGGAAAAAAAGCGAGGATCTGATCGCTAAGATCGCATCGTTGACGAGCGTACACGAGGCGCGCCAGCTGAGTCGGCAGGTCTACGTTGCAAATCGCGGCAAAACGATGAACGAAAAGGTTTATTATGCCGTTGACAGCGTTCACCGCGCAATTCTTGAGGATTCGTCGATCACCTTCCGCTACTACGACTGGAACGTTAAAAAAGAGAAGGTCTTCCGCCACGACGGCGCGCTTTATACGGTAAGTCCGTATGCGCTGACATGGGATGATGAAAAATATTATCTTATCGCTTACGATCACAACGCGCAAAGGGTTCGCCACTACCGTGTTGACAAGCTTGATTCCGTCAAGGTTACGGGGAAGACGCGTGAGGGGAAGCGCGAGCTTGAGGGTGTGGACATGGCAATTTACGAAAAGCGTTGCTTCGGTATGTTCAGCGGTGAGCCGCAGCTCGTGAGCCTTCTTTGCGACCACTCTGTGATTGGCGCGATGATCGACCGCTTCGGCGAGGATATTACGATCATTGAACGCAAAGACCAATTCGAGATCCACGTAGAGGTCGTCACAAGTCCTGTGTTTTATTCCTTCGTGATGAGCTTCGGCGGGCGGGTACGCATTCTCGCGCCGCTGGAAGTGCGCTCTGAGATTGAAAAAACAGCAGAGAAGATCCTGACAGTACACCAATCGATCGATGAGCAGGAGAGATAATGTGGAGCGCGTGATCTTACACTGCGATTGCAATAGCTTTTTTGCGTCTGTGGAAACGGCGCTGAATCCTGCGCTTCGCGGTGTTCCAATGGCGGTTTGCGGAAGCGAGGCTGACCGACACGGGATTGTGTTGGCTAAAAACGAGCTGGCAAAGGGCTTTGGAGTCGTGACGGCGGAAACCGTTAGGGAGGCGAAGCGGAAGTGTCCGCAACTGGTCACCGTTCCGCCGCACCACGGGGAATATCTGAAGTACTCGAAGGCGGTCAATGCAATCTATGCACGCTACACCGATCAGATTGAGCCGTTTGGGATTGATGAGTCCTGGCTGGACGTTACTGGCAGCTACGCACTTTTTGGCTCGGGATTGCAGATTGCGGAGCGGATACGCCAAGAGGTAAAACGTGAGATCGGGATTACCGTTTCGATCGGCGTTTCCTTCAACAAGATCTTTGCAAAGCTCGGCAGTGATTATAAAAAGCCGGATGCGATCACTGAAATTACAAGGGAAAACTATAAAAGGATCGTTTTTCCGCTTCCCGTGGGATCGCTTTTGTTTATTGGAGAGCGAACGGCGGAGCTGCTTGCATCCTGTAGCATTCGCACCATCGGCGATCTTGCCGGTGCGAATCCCGCCTTCCTCGTGAATCATCTTGGAAAGCACGGCGAGAAGATCTATCTTTACGCAAACGGTAAGGACGAGGATCCCGTGGTTGCGCCGACACACGAGGATCGACCGAAAAGCGTTGGAAACGGAATGACCTTCCGTCACGATTTGCAAAATGCGGAGGATGTCCGCATTGGAATCGAGGCGTTGTCCGAGGAGGTTGCGATGCGTTTGCGCAGACTCGGGATGAAGTGCACAACGGTCAGCGCGACTCTGCGCGACTCTGCGCTGAAGTCTGCAAGCCGCCAGACCTCACTGCAGGATGCAACGGATTCCTCCCGTGAGATCGCGCGGACCGCTTATCAGCTTGTTATGCAGCTGAGAAAGGGAAGACCTGCGATCCGTTCTTTGACGGTAACCGCGATGAATCTCGTTGATGCGGCGGAGGTGACGGAGCAGATCGGCTTTTTCGACACCGAACGACAGAAGAGGAAAGAGAAGGAATCAAGGCTTGATCGCGCGATGGACGGGATCCGTGAGAAGTACGGCTACCGTTCGATCGGTAGCGGGGCGTTTTATGGGAACGATCTCGGAATTTCCGATTTCGGTCCCGAAGAAAAAGAAGAAAGCAAGTGATGAACACATCGCTTGCTTTCTTTGTTTATGAATCGGATAGGCGTATTGGCGTGACACCGAGCATTTTTGCATCCTCTTCAAGATGGGTGACGATGATGACAAGCTTGGTTTTTGCTTGCTCGCGAAAGAGGTCGGCTAAGGCTTCTCTGAATTGAAAATCCAGCTCCTTTGTCGGCTCATCAAGTAGAATGATGGGTCGCTCGCTGAGAAATGCGCGTGCAACCGAAATGCGCTGCCGCATTCCGCCTGAAAGCTCGGAGGGCTTTTTTTGCATATCGGTTTCGGTGAAGCCGAGACGGGCCAGCATTTGTACCGCCGCCACGCGTGAGTCCTCCTTCGCAAGCGGTGAGGCGAGTCTTGCATTCTCAAGAGCGTCGATCGTCTGAAAAAGGCGGTATTCCTGAAATGCCATTGCGACTCTGCCGCGTTCAAAGCCCTCAAGGCTACCCTCGTCCGGAGCATCAAGGCCTGCTAAAATTCGCAGAAGGGTGGTTTTTCCGCACCCCGATCTTCCCATCAGAACGACACACCCCGTGCTTGGAAAATCAAGAGAAAAATTCTGAAGGACAGTCTGATTTCCAAGTGACTTTTTGACAGATCTAATTTTTGGCATCCGATCCCTCCTTTTTGAAGAGAAAACGCAGAATATATTCGATCGCGAGGCTCAGAAGAATGACGGTGATCGTGTAAGCGAAAAGATTTTCGATCTCGAGGTAGCTCTTTGAAAAAAACATCTCACGACCGAGTGAGCGGTTGACCTGGACGATGACCTCGGCGGCGATCCCTGCCTTCCACGCGAGGCCGCAGCCGGTGAGTGTTGCGGAGGCAAGGTGCGGAAGAAGCGAGGGCAGCCAAAGGAGGCGGAGCTTTTGAGGGAGCTTGAGTTCGTATAGCCAAGCGACCTCACGCTGGTGCAGATCCACGGAGGAAAGACCCGCCTTCGTATTCGTGTAAAAGATCGGGATCACCATCAGCGCGGCGATGAAGGTTGGCAGAGCCTCGGTTTCCAAATAAAACCAAGCGATGATGATAAAAGAGACGACAGGGGTGGATTTTGTAATGATAATGATGGCGCGGAAAAGCGGCTCGGAATAACGGAAAACATGCGCGAGCAGCGCGAAAAGAATGCCGATTGCAAAACCGATGAAAAAACCGAGCAAAACGCGTGCCAAGGAGAAAAATGCGGCACTCCAGAAGAGGTCGGTTTTTGCCAGGGCGAAAAACGCGCGAAGGACGGAAAAAGGGGTTGGGAGGATGAGGTTACTATCGGAGAGCGCAGCTGCAATTTGCCAGATCAGAAGCAGGAGCGGAATGACGTAGAGCGCGTACCAGCGCGATATTTTTCGTTTTTTTTGATGAAATACTTGCATTGAAGCTGCCTGATTATTTGGTGGCGGCACTTGCCGCTTTTGTCATTGCGACGGTCACCTTCGGCTCAGGAAGGACGGCGATGCGGCTCTCATTGTGCAGGTATTTCGTAACGAGCGTGTCGTGGTCGGCAACACCCTCGATGGTTACGTCCTTACCGGGGACGAGACCGTTTTCCTCAAGGATGTAGCGGAGGATGTACTCGGGGGTGGATCCGACACCGCTCATCGAAATGGTTTTTCCGCGAAGATCGGCGACTGCGTTGATCGTGTTGCCGCGCTCCAAAAGGTAGAGCACACCGAGGGTGTTGGTTGCGAGGACTTCGACGTTGCCCTGGGTTTTGTTATAGACGGTTGCGGCGGCGTTGGTGGGCAGGGCGGCGACGTCGATCTCACCCTTGATCAAAAGGGGGAGAACGCTTGATGGGTCGCTGTAAAGAGTGATTTCGTAATTCGAACCGTCGGTGTTGTCGTTGATCAGCTTTGCCATTCCGATCCCTGTGGGGCCGGACAAAACGGCAATTCTGATTTTTGCATCATCAGCGGGGGTAATGCCGACGGGGGCTTCGTAATAGAAGTTGTCCGCGGGCATAGAGCCACCAACTGCCGTCGGATCATAATCGTGGAGCACCGAAAGAAATGCAGAGAGTGTATTCTTCATTTCAACGCCCTTTTTGAACTCGATGTTGCAACGGGGAAGAGCGCTTTTGGCAATGTTTGCATTCGGCAGGATCTTCGCGGAAACGATCATTTGCGCCGCGCTTTCCGAATTGCTTTCATCGGTAATATAGTTGATAGATGCCTCATAATTTTCAAGGAATTTTGCGACGGCCTCAGGGTGCTCTTCCGCAAAGGCGCGGCGCACGACGATGCAGCCCTGAACGAGCTCGGTATCCGAGATCTTGTTCCATTCCTCGGTCAGGTCCAGCGCGATGCGCGGTGTGGCATCATCGTTTTGCTCGGGGTTATCCCTGCATGCGGAGAAAGCGAAGAGTGTAAAGGTGGCGATCAAGAGAAGTGTAATGATTTTTTTCATGATTTGGATATCCTTTCAAGGTTTGATTTGTTTTTGATTTTGACGAGATGTCCGCGACCCTCAATATCGCCGTTTGCGGCAAAGCTATCGAGTATGCGGTAAAAGGATGCGCGACCGATTCCGAGTGCTGCGGCGATCTCGGACATATTCAACGGCGATTCAAGCCCCCCGTTGCCATCCGAGTGAGAGAGGAGGAATGCGGCAACCTTGCTTTCGGCACTACGGGCGGTCAGGGCATCGACACGTTTGTTGAGAAAACGGATGCGATCCGAAAGAAAGGAAATGTAATTGATCGTGATCTGCGGATACGCGCGCAGCAGATCCGATATCCTTTCCTCTGAAATTTTCCAAACCGTCGTGCTTTTATGCGCGACGATACGCGTGGGGAAGTCCTCTTCTGCGGAAAAAAGCGTTGAGGCGCCGTAGCAGCTACCCGCGCAGAGGGTGTTCATAAGTATCTGACAGTCGCGGCCGCCGTAAACGTGTAGCTCCCCCTCGGTCACGAAGACAAGCGCGCGATCGCGTTCGAAGCGGTCGATAACGCATTCGTTAGCGGAATAGGTAACGTAGCTGCCGTTTGCAAGCAGAAGGGCGGCATCAATATCCTGTGCGGAAAGATGCTTGAACAAAAACAGTTCTTCAGGTTTATTGATTACAATCACCTCGATTGTCTCAAATGAGACACTTTTTACGGCTTTAGTATAACACTTCCTGTCGTTTTTGTCAACAGTTTTAAGAAAAATATTGTTAATTTTTTTTCAATCTTCTAACATTTGGGAAAAAGCTGCTCCGAGTGCCACTTTTATGTGAAAAAACGCAAAAAAAATTATAAGAAATTTAAGAAAACATTTGAAATTTTGATTTCTATATGTTATAATGTATACGTGATAATGTTTTTGCTTTTTCACGGCATTCCGTTTGGGGTGTTTTGTATGACTTTTGTTGCGTTTTGATTCGGTACCAACCGAAGGTGGCGGTCACCGAAGCGCATATTAATTGAAATTTGAGTGAAAGACTGTATTGCTTTGCGGTCTTGGTGATAAATATTATGAAAAATATAATCTCTTTTTTTGCAGATTGGTTTTCCTTTGCAGGCGGGCAGCTTGCTAATATCCGTTTGGCGGACGTTTTTGATATTCTGATCCTTGCGTCACTTTTCTATCTGATCTTCCGATTCCTTCGGGAGCGACGTGCTGCGCGATTTTTTGTCGGTATCGTCGGGCTGCTTCTGCTTTACGGACTTTCGGTTGCGCTTGGATTGCATGCGATAAAGTACGTTGCTGGCTTGATCTTCCAGGTCGGCATCCTTGTGTTGATCATCCTGTTTCAGCCCGAGATCCGTTCCGCGCTTGAGAGCGTCGGCGAGGGGAAGCTTCGTCGCTTAAAGTTTACATCCAAGCGTAAGAGAGAGGAAAAGGAGATCGTATCGATGATCGATGCGATCTGTGAAGCCATCTCCGATATTCAGCGAGTGAAGCAGGGCGCACTGATCGTAATCGAGCGCACGACAAAGCTGGGTGACATCGTTCGGTCGGGTGTTGAGCTTGATGCAAATGTCAACGCTTATCTTCTGAGAAACATCTTTTACCCGAAAGCACCGCTTCATGACGGTGCCGTGATCATTCGTGACCGCCGTGTTTGCGCCGCGGGTTGCTTTTTGCCCTTGACGCAGGATACCGATATCAGCCGGCAGATGGGAACGCGCCACCGTGCCGCGATCGGTATGAGTGAAATGAGCGACGCTGTGATCCTCGTCGTCTCCGAGGAGACCTCTAAGATCTCGATCGCTTATAACAGCAGGATCTCGCACGACTACAACTATCAATCAATGCGCGAAGAGTTGCTCCGTATTTTGCTTCCTTCCTCGTATGAGGACGTGATGCAACGGCAAAACGGACGCAATTCTGTAAAGTGAGGGAGAGCATAATGGATACGAGAAAACAAAACAGATCGATTATGCGGCTCTACGTTTTGCCGATTGCCGTTTGTATTTTGCTGGCACTTGTGATCTGGTTATCTGTGATGCGCATTGGATATACCGAGCGCTTTGACGATATTCCCATTACGGTTTCCGGAGTTGACGAGCGCTTTGACCTGAAGGCATCCAATACGGTCAGCGACGTGGAATTCCGTGGCAACAGAAAGAGCTTTTCAGCCGTTCAGAAAAAGGACATCAGGGCTTACGCCGATCTTTCCGCCTTGAAGGAGCCCGGAATTTATGAGGTTGCACTGACCTTCTCCTGCCCGGCTGCGATAGAGCTTGAGGAGCCGATCTACTTCACGGTAGAGCTGGTAGCAAAATAAAGGGGCAAAGATTTGCAAAACACCTACATCGTAAATAAAATCAGCCTGTCACCGGATGCGCCGCCCGAGGACGCAATGAAAGAAGCGAGGAGCAAGCTCCGCCGCTTACATTTATTGCCCACGGGGGCGCAGTTTCGTATTTATCGCCGTTCGATTGATGCGCGGCGAAGGGATGCTGTCAAGATCGTTTATTCGGTGGCGGTGTGCGGCGAGTTTTCATCGCCTGACACGGCGTTTTTGGAAAAGAACGATATTTCAGTGCTTCGCTCTGACCGTCCGTCGTTTACACCCAAAAGCAGTGCGCCGCTGAATGCGGCGCCGATCGTTGTCGGTACGGGGCCCGCGGGGCTTTTTTGTGCTTTACTGCTTGCTGAAAACGGCTACCGTCCGATCGTCCTGGAGCGCGGCGGTGACATCGCCGAGCGCGTTTCTAAGATCGACGCTTTCAAAAGATCGCGTCTTCTCGATCCCGAGACCAATATTCAGTTCGGTGCCGGCGGTGCCGGCACGTTTTCCGATGGGAAGCTGGTCACGCGTATAAACGATCCGCTTTCTCTTTACGTTTTGGAGCGTTTCGTTGAGTTTGGCGCGCCCGAGGAGATTCTCTATCTTGCAAAGCCGCATATTGGAACCGATTATTTGCAGATCGTCGTTGAGCGAATGCTTGATCGGATCGAGGCGCTTGGCGGCCTCGTGTATTTTCACAACCGCTTAGAGCAGATCTCGCTTCGCGAAGGCGCCGTAGGCTCTGTAATGACTACACTCGGCGAGATGCCCGCAGGGGCGCTTGTCCTCGCGACGGGTCACAGTGCGCGCGATACCTACCGCATGCTTATGAAGAGCGGTCTTTCGGTCGTGCCGAAGCCCTATTCCGTCGGTATGCGCATCGAGCACCTGCAAGAGGAGATCGATGCGGCAATGTATGGAAGCTTTGCAGGACACCCTGCGCTCGGGCATGCCGAATACGCGCTTTCGCATAATACGAAGCAGCGCGGTGTTTATACCTTTTGTATGTGCCCCGGTGGGCAGGTCGTTGCCGCGGCGAGCACGCCTGACAGCGTTGTCGTCAACGGTATGAGCCACCACGCACGAGACGGAAAAAACGCCAACAGTGCAATCGTCGTTTCGGTTTTTTGCGAGGATTACGGCAATACGCCCGAGGGAGCGATCGCACTGCAAGAGAAAATCGAGCACGACGCGTTTCTTGCAGGCGGGGCTGATTATGCCGCACCGCTGACAACGGTCGGAGATCTGCATTCGGGCGAGCATCGGACACACCCCACGAGGGTCAGGCCGACTTATATGGACGGCGAGTATTACAGACTCTGCTCCCCGCATCTGTTCTTGCCCGATTTTGCGGCAAACGGAATTCGGGACGCATTACCTGCATTCGGACGGAAGATCCACGGATTTGACACCCCCTACGCTGTTTTGACGGGCGCTGAAACGCGTACCTCCGCACCCGTTCGCATATTGCGTGACGACGCCCGACTTGCCGTTGGTACGCATAACGTTTATCCCTGCGGTGAAGGCGCAGGGTACGCCGGCGGCATTACGAGTGCCGCAATCGATGGGATCCGTACCGCACTCTCGATCATGGAGAAAAACGGTCCATCCTTAAATTAATCAGAGGGAGAAGCATCTTGACACAGATCGGTAGGATCATAGAGCAATATGAAAACAAAACCGCAAAGGTATCCGTGCGTCGCGGCTCGATGTGTGAGGGCTGCCATAAGGCGGACGGCGGCTGTACGGTCTGCGCCGCTTTTGGCAAGCGTACGCAGGAAGTGATCGCTCTTAACACCGTTGATGCGAAAAAAGGTGAGCTTGTGCGGCTCGAAGCCTCCTCCGCACGCGTGATCTTTTATGCTTTTTGTGTCTTTCTGTTTCCCTTGATAATCGCAACCGCTTGCTATCTTGTTTTCAGTCGGTTGCTTGATGCGTGGGCATCTTATTCGCTTTTGGCGGCTTTTTGTGGATTGGTGTTGTCATACGTTCCCGTTTTTGTTTTCGTCAATCGGAATGCCGCCCGTCATCCAGACGTTAAAATTATAGGTTTGATTCATAATGAAGGTGACAGCGAGGACGAATAAGTCCCCGTTGCAACGGTTTTACATATATGTTGAAAAAAATAGGCCAAAACACACGTAAAAAATGGATATTGCGTCAGCCTGCTACGGAAGAAGCCCTGAGTAAAGCGCGGCTGATTTCCCGTGAGATTGGTGTCAGCTTCGTCTTAGCCCGCTTGCTGGTCAACCGAGGCTACGATACCCCCAAAAAGGCACAGACGTTTATTCATATGGAAAGCGAGATCCTGTGCGATCCGTTTGAAATGAAGGATATTTCCGCGGCGGTCGCGCGTATTCGCCGCGCGGTCGACGAAAGGGAGTCGATCGTTGTTTACGGCGACTACGACGTGGACGGCGTAACTGCTGTTTGTACGCTCTATTTATATTTAAAGTCAAAGGGCGCGGATATCAGCTACTACATCCCCAATCGTGCAGGAGAAGGCTACGGTGTTTCGAAGTCTGCCATCAAGTCGTTGGCGGATGGCGGCGCACGTCTGATCGTGACGGTCGACACGGGTATAACGGCGGATGAAGAGGTTGCTTACGCGAAGGAGCTGGGCGTTGATTTCGTGGTGACGGATCACCACGAGTGTCGCTCTGAATTGCCCGATGCCGTCGCGGTGGTAAACCCACACCGCCCCGATTGCCCCTATCCATTCAAGGAGCTGGCGGGCGTTGGCGTTGTTTTTAAGCTGCTTTGCGCGTATGAGGCAACGGTAACGGGCGATCATATGATCGATTGCGTACGGCGTATCTGCCGTGAATACGCCGATTTGGTTGCGATCGGCACCATTGCCGACGTGATGCCGCTGCGCGAAGAGAATAAGCTGATCGTCAGCCAAGGTCTCTATCGTATGGAAAAGAGCTGCCGCCGCGGTCTACTTGCCTTGATGGATGCGGCAGGACAAAAGGGTGATGCCCGTCCCGATCCGCGTCGGCCGCGTCAAAAGATAACCTCCGGATTTATCGGGTACACGATTGCACCGCGCTTGAATGCTGCGGGGCGCATTCGCAGTGCTTCGCTTGCGGTTGAGCTCTTCCTTGCGGAATCCGATGCGCGTGCCTCCGAGCTTGCCGCATTGCTCTGTGAAGCCAACAGAGCGCGACAGAACGAGGAAAACAAGATCATTGAGGAAGCCTACGAAAAGCTTGCGGCAGAGCATGATTTTGAGAAGGATCCCGTGATCATTCTGGATGCGGACGATTGGCATCACGGTGTGATCGGTATCGTCTCCTCACGCATTACCGAAAAATACGGCTTGCCGTCGATTCTGATTTCGTTTGAGGGATGTGACGGTGCCGGTGACAGAAGCGAGGACATCGGTAAAGGCTCAGGACGCAGTATTAAGGGGATGAATCTTGTCGACGCCCTTGTGCATTGCAGCGATCACCTCGTCAAATTCGGTGGGCATGAGCTTGCGGCAGGTCTTAGCATTGCGAGAAAGGATCTGCCTGCCTTCAAGCGACAGATCAACGATTACGCGCGTGAAATATTGAATGACGAGGCGATTCTGCCGACACTCGAGGCGGATTGCGAGATTAGCCTCTCTGACATTAGCATGCACGTCGCTGAGGATCTGCATCTGTTGGAGCCGTATGGCGTTGCGAATCCCGTTCCCGTATTTATTTTATGCGGGGTGCGTCTTCTTGAATGTATGCCTGTCAGCGGCGGTAAGCACACGCGCCTGACGCTTGGCGAAAGCGGCACACAGTTCAATGCAATGTATTTTTCACACAGTCCCGAATCCTTGAATCTATATCCCGGGGATCTTGTGGACGTGATGTTCAACCTTGATATCAACGAGTGGTGCGGAAGAAAGAGCGTTCAGCTCATTATCAAGGATATCCGTCTGAGCGATGAAAAGCAGGGGGATACCGAAAACGAACGCGAGAGATTCGAGCAGATTTGGACGGGCGCTCCCTTTACGGACGCAGAGGATATCGTTCCCACGCGCGATGATTTCGCTGCTGTGTATACGCTGGTCCGCCGCTCCGTGCGTGCTGGTCTTGATACGATCCATCACCGCCAGATGCTCTCTAAGCTGAGAACCTCCTACGACGGGACGATCGGCTATATCAAACTGAAATTCATCATCAGAATCCTGCAGGAGTTGAATCTGCTTGGAATCGAGGAGATCGGTGACGAGCAGTACCGCTTCAAGGTGCAGTTTACGTCGGGTAAGACCGATCTTGAAAAATCCAATCTTCTGCGCCGCTTGCGGATGCAGCAGAGAATGGCTTGATATTTTTACTAAAAAGAGGTGAAGGGCTTGTACGAGGAAATTCGTGAGCTCCTTGCGCTTTTAGAGCGCAATGGAAAAAAGTACGACCTTGAAAAAATCAATAAAGCCTTTTTGTACGCGAGGGAGCTGCATGAAGGACAGTTCCGCTTAAGTGGCGAGCCGTATATTTCTCACCCGATCGCGGTTGCCGAGATCGTTGCGAGTCTTGAGCTTGACACCGACTCTGTTTGTGCCGCTCTTCTTCACGATACCGTAGAGGATTGCTCCGATCGCACCGATCTTTCGGCGATCAAGAAGGAATTCGGAGCAAGCGTTGCCGAGCTTGTGGATGGGCTTACCAAGATCGAGCAGATGAAGGTCGAGGATAAGGAAGAGGCGCACATCGAGAATATTCGCAAGATGCTTCTTGCAATGTCGAGGGACATTCGCGTCATTTTTATCAAGCTTTGCGACCGCCTGCACAATATGCGCACGCTTTCTGCAAAGCGAGAGGAGAGGCGCCGTGATATTGCCCTTGAAACGATGCACGTGTATGCTCCGTTGGCGCACAGGCTCGGTATGCAGCGCATCAAGCACGAGCTTGAAAATCTGAGTCTTCAGCATCTCGACCCGATCGGCTACGACGAGGTATTGAAGGAGGTAGAAAGCCGCTACGGACAGAGCCTGAATCTGATTGATAACGCGAAGCAAAGGATATCGGAGCGCTTGTCCGAAAATCAGATTCCCTGCGTAATCGAAGGACGCGTAAAATCGATTTATAGCCTTTACCGCAAAATGTATAATCAGAATAAGAGCCTCGACGAGATTTACGATTTCTACGCACTGCGCGTGATCGTTGACAGTGAGCTTGCCTGTTATACGGTGCTTGGTCTGATCCACGAGTCCTTCCGTTCGGTTCCCGGGCGGTTCAAGGACTATATTTCGACACCGAAGCCGAACATGTACCAATCTCTGCATACGACGGTCATAGGGCGCGACGGTATTCCGTTTGAGGTGCAGATCCGCACGCATGAAATGCACAGGATCGCTGAGTTCGGTGTTGCCGCACATTGGAAGTATAAGACGGGAGAGACGGCAACGAAGTCGATCGACGAAAAGCTGAACTGGATCTCGAAGCTGCTTGAGGCAGATGATAGCACGAAGGATCCCGATGAGTTTATCCATTCCTTCAAAACAGATATTTTTAACGACGAGACCTTCGTTTTCACCCCCAAGGGAGACGTGATCTCGCTACCGTTTGGGTCGACGGTAATCGACTTCGCCTACGCAATCCATTCTGCAGTTGGTAATAAGATGATCGGGGCGAAGATCAACGGTGTGATCGTTCCGATCGACAGAGTTCCGCAAAACGGAGAGATCGTAGAAATCCTCACGTCCTCAGCGTCACGCGGACCCAGCCGTGACTGGTTGAAGATTGTAAAAACGGGCGAGGCGAGGAATAAGATCCGTGCCTGGTTCAAGCACGAAAAGCGTGCGGAGAATATCGAGGTCGGTAGAGAAGAGATTGAGCGCGAATTGCGCCGTCTTGGCCGCTCTTATACCGTGGCACAGCAGGAGGAGATCATTGAGAATCTCGCCCGGCGCATTGGAATCCAAGGGGCGGACGATCTTTACAACACCATTGGCTTCGGCGGACTTACGGTATCCAAGATCAGCGGTAAGCTGAAGGATGAATTTGAAAAGGTCGTAAAGACGCTTGAGGAAAATACGGCAGCAGCCGGCCCGATCCCGCAAATCAAGATCGCTGAAAAACCGAAGGCTGTGCATAGCCGTAACGGAATTGTTGTGGACGGTGCTGACGGATGTCTTGTGAAGTTTGCCAAGTGCTGTAATCCTCTGCCCGGTGACAGTGTGATCGGCTTTATCACGCGCGGGTACGGCATATCGATTCATAAATACGATTGTCCGAACGCGAAAGCGGGCATTTTGGATCCCGCACAGCGTGACCGTTGGATCGAGGCGCACTGGGATGAAAGCGATGTTGCCGGCGGCGAGGAGCTGTACGAGGCAACCCTGCAGATCTTTACGCACGACGGGATCGGTGTTCTGGCCTCGATCTCGACGGCGCTTGCGGATATGCGCGTATCCATTACGCAGATCAATTCGCAAAAGCATGTGAACGGAAGCTTTTTGATCAGTCTTACCGTTGCTTGCAAAAATGTAAATCATTTTAAATCAATCGTTGCAAGACTCAAGAATATATCTGCGGTTGAGTCTGTCACACGTGGCCTGTCACGTATATAAGGCAACTGAAAGAGGCGTTTATGACGGCAGTCATACAAAGAGTTGCCCACGCTTCAGTGGTCGCTGACGGTGAACCGTCGGGATCCTGTGGCGCGGGGCTGATGATCCTTTTGGGGGTTATTCAGGGCGATACTGAGGAGGATGCGATCCGCCTTGCCGAAAAAATTGCAAAAATGCGTATTTTTTCGGATGACAACGGAAGGATGAATCTTTCTGTGATCGACATCGGTGGCGAGGCTTTGGTCGTTTCTAACTTTACGCTCGCGGCAAATTACCGAAAAGGGAATCGCCCCGATTATTTCAATGCGGCATCGCCTGATGAGGCAGAGAGGCTGTATTCATTTTTTGTGGACCGCTTGCGCGAGTCGGTCCGTTCCGTGCAAACGGGCGTCTTTGGCGCGGATATGAAGATCGAAATCAGCGCCGAAGGGCCTGTGACGATCGTGATGGATTCGAATCAACTAAAAAAGGAGGGAAAGGTATGATCCTGCATTTGGACGGAAATATCAATCGGTACTACGTTGAAACGCTCGTCATGCTTTTTTTCCCCGGAATCAAATTCGCCGCTGACGAACGCTCCGGTCCCGACGTGCCTGAGCTGCATTTGCGCGTTTACCGTGACGGTGAATCGACCGTTGCGGATGCAACGCTCTCTCTTGACGACAGACTCTGCACCGCGACGGGAATCGCAACACCCGGAGAAGAGCCGTTTGCACTCAGCCCAGAAAAACTCGCGGTTGGACGCGCCATCTTTTCGGCAGGCAAGCAGTTCCTTGGATATACGCCCCCGTGGGGAATTTTGACGGGAGTCCGTCCCTCGAAGGTTGCAAGTAAGTTTCTGATTGAGGGGAAGGGCGTACAGCGCACGCGACGCATTCTGAGGGATGAGTTTCTGCTGAATCCTAAGAAGGCGGCACTTGTCGTGTCGGTTGCTTCGACCGAGATGAAGCTTACGAAGCGTCTGCCCG
>JAFTLE010000060.1 GCA_017452895.1 Clostridia bacterium | reverse complement strand
TGATCGCGGGGAGATTGGCGATCATTGCTTCCGCCTCTGCGGCAGTTTCTGCACCGCCCGTGATCCACTTGCCGACGAAGTAAGCAGCCGTCGCGATGCCGCCCTGATAGAGCAAAACGGCGATCGCGGAGAGCGCACAGCCGATGCCGAGGCTGGTGGCAAGGACGAAGCAGGAGACCGTGTCGATGACGGTTTTTGCAAGGATCACCTCGTGCGAATTGAAGAGCCCGCCCTGGATCGAGCCGACGATCGCCATCGCGCCGACGCAGAAGAGAACGGTGCAGGAGGTAAAGCCCTCTGCCACCTTGCCGCCCGATCTTCCGATGCGGCGCTCAAGATATGCGCCGAGGCGGTTCATCTGTTTGTCGATATCGATCAGCTCACCGCAAAGCGCCCCGAGTGCGACCGAAAGGATCGGGATCAGAATATGATACTGCGAGGCATTCGGATACCCACGCGAATATTCAAAAAGTCCGTCAAGGGCGATATAGGCAACGCAGAGCGCCATACCGTACATCACGGTCTTGGTGATGCGCTCGGGAATCCCCTTTTTCAGGAGCGTGCCGAGGATGCCTGCCACGGCAACGGCGGCTACGTTGACGAGTGTGCCGAAAAGAAACATAAAAGCTCCTTAGAAAATCTGTTTTGAAGGGTCAAAGCCGAGGGTCGGTCACGAAAGCTCCTCGATCACGGCGTTGATCAGGTCGGTGGTGGAGATGCCCGCGTATTCGTAGATATCGCAGGGGACGGTGGGTGAGACGAAGCTGTCACGGATGGCGAGGGTACGGAAGCGGAGTGCGCCGCCGTTTTTCGCATCCATCACACGCATTGCGTCGGTAAGGAGCATTGCCGCGCCGCCGTTGTAGATGCCCTCCTCCAGGAAAACGACGGTCTTTACGGTGGGGGGCAGAAGCGCGTACAGGCGTGCCGCAACGTCAGCGTATGGGGTCAGACGCTCAAGCAGCACCGTGCCCACCGAATAGTGGAGTGCCGTAAGATGCTCCTTCGCCGCGAGGACGCGCGATGCGGTCGTGCCGTAGGTCACGATCACGGCGTGCGGTGTGTCGGCGAGCGTGAAGTCGGCGCGCATGCCGTAGCTCTCATACTCCCCATTCGGGTAGTAGGTCGATACGACGGCGTCGGATTCAGCCGCGTTCGGGTAACGGATGGCAAGCGGTGTGCGGATAGCGAGGCTATCCTTCATCATCGCGCGCAGACTGCCGTAGGTGGCGGGGGTAAGGATCGTGAAATTCGGGATGTGCGAGAGGAAGGCAACGTCGAAGATGCCGTGGTGCGTTGCGCCGTCCGAGGGGGCAAGACCCGCCCTGTCTATGAAGATAGAAACGGGCAGATTTTGCAGTGCCACGTCGTGCAAAAGGCTGTCGTAGGCACGTTGTAGGAAGGTGGAATAGATTGCGGCGTAGGGGCGCATTCCCGCCGCGGCAAGTCCTGCGGCGAAGGTGACGGCGTGCCCCTCTGCAATCCCGACGTCAAAGAAGCGGTCGGGATATGCCGCGGAAAAGGGGACGAGCCCCGTGCCGTCCGCCATTGCGGCGGTGATGGCGCAGATATCCGTATTCTCCTTTGCCAATTCGGTCAGCGTTTCGCCGAACACGGTGGGAAAGCGCACGCTCGCACCGTGCGATGCCGCAATGTTATGATATTCGGTCGGGCGGTGTTCTGCCGCCGCACATCCCTTGCCTTTTTGTGTTTTGATATGAATGACCGTCGAGCGTGCCTGCCGCTTTGCGGAGCAAAGGAGACGTTCGACGAGGTTATAGTCGTTTCCGTCGACAGGGCCCATATAGTGGAGTCCGACCTCCTCAAAGAGGTTGCTGCCGTAGAGCGTGTTCTTTACGCGGCGCTTGAAGCGGCGCAAAAGACGGTAAAGCGGCTTACCGAGCAGGGGCAGACGTAAAAGAAATCGCTTCGTATTGCGCTTGGTGTCTCCGTAGCCGCCGCTGGCACGGATCCTTGCAAGATAGTTTGCGAATCTGCCGATGTTTTTCGAGATTGACATCTCGTTTTCGTTGAGAATGAGGATCAGACGCATATCGGGGTCGCAGTTATTGAGCGCCTCATGCACCATACCGCCCGTGAAGGCACCGTCGCCGACGACGGCGACCGTGAAATTATTGCGCCCCGCGAGCTTATCCGCGGCGGCAAAGCCGAGCGCGGCGGAGAGTGCGGTGCTGCTGTGTCCTGTGCCGAAGGCATCGTATTCGCTTTCATTTCTTCCCGGGAAGCCCGAAAGCCCGCCGACGGTACGCAAAGATTCAAAGCGGTCTCGGCGACCCGTGAGCATTTTGTGGACGTAGCTCTGGTGGCCGACGTCGAAGATGATGCGGTCGCTTGGCGTATTGAATACGCGGTGCAGGGCAACCGTCAGCTCGACGACACCGAGATTTGAGGCGAGGTGGCCGCCGTGCTCGCTGACCTTCTCCACAAGGAAAGAGCGGATCTCCCGATTGAGGGCAGGGATCGCCTTACGCGGCAGAGCACGCAGGTCTGCCGCGGAATTAATGCTGTCAAGGTAGGTCGTCTGATTCGGATCCATAGCTCCTCCTTATGAAGGCTTTTAATCGTCAACGCGCTCTGCGAGGCGGTTTACGTTGGCGTGGTAAAATTCCTCAAAGCAATTTTCATCCATCGTTTTACGGATGCGTGCCATCAGCTCGTTGTAGAAATAGAGGTTGTGCAGTACGCACAGGCGCATTGCGAGCGCCTCACGCGCCTTGAACAGATGGCGGATATAGGCACGGCTGTAATGACGGCAGGCAGGACAGCCGCATCCCTCGTCAATCGGGCGGTTGTCCGCAAAATAGCGTTCGTTGTTGATATTCATTTTGCCGTTCCATGTAAAGAGGTTGCCGTGACGCGCGTTACGGCTCGGCATTACGCAGTCGAAGAAATCGACACCGCGATGCACCGCCTCAAGAATATTCTGCGGCGTGCCGACGCCCATCAGATAGCGCGGCTTATCCTTTGGCATATAGGGCTCGACGGTCTCAATGATATGGTACATCACGTCCGCCTCCTCACCGACGGCAAGGCCGCCGATGGCGTAGCCCGCACAGTCGATCTCCGCGGTGCGGCACATGTTCTCAATGCGCAAATCCTCGTAGGTGCTACCCTGATTGATACCGAACAGAAGCTGATTTTTATTGATGGTCTCGGGCAGGGAGTTCAGTCGGTCAAGCTCGGCGCGACT
>JAFTLE010000059.1 GCA_017452895.1 Clostridia bacterium | reverse complement strand
CCGGCGGTATGCGTCAGAACGCCTACATAGCAATGGCACTTGCGCAGGATACCGATTACATTCTTCTGGACGAGCCTACCACCTATCTTGATATCGCTCATCAGCTTGAATTGATGAGGCTGTTAAAACAGCTTTCCGATAGCGGCAAGGGGATCGTGACCGTGATGCACGATCTGCCACTCGCCTTTGATTTTTCGGATACGCTTACCGTGATGAACAATGGAGGAATCATTGCTTGCGGAACGCCGAGTGAACTCTGCAACTTACCCATTATCGAAGATATATTCGGTGTAAAAATAAAGCAGATGCAAGACGGCAAGTATTTATATGAATATTGATAAACAATAGCTCTGTTTTGAAATTGAGTGAGGGCTGACGAAATCAATCGTCAGCCCTCAAAATTTGCATCGGAGAAAACAAAGAAAAAGGCTTTGGAGATTACTTCCCAAAGCCAAATTTGGTCGGAGTGACACGACTCGAACGTGCGATCCCCGCATCCCAAATGCGGTGCGATACCAGCTTCGCTACACCCCGAAGTACGAATAGTATTATAGAGCATTTCCTTGAAAAAGTCAAGTGCTTTCTGACGAAAGGGGGCGGGAGCTTCGATTTTTTTGTACGCGTGGCGATGGGCAGATCATTGAATATGCTATGAATGTAGTATTCTATAATTTGACCTATGGGGGAGCGTCCTCTTGAAACAACAAATAAAACATCTCTGCGATCTGCGCCCGGGAGAGCGCGGTGTCGTGGATTATATTCATATAAGCGGCGATATGCGCCGCAGACTTCTTGATATCGGACTTGTGGAAAATACCGAGGTGATATGTATTGGTGAGAGTCCCGGACGGGATCCGTCGGCTTATCTGATCCGCGGCGCCGTGATCGCCATCCGAAAAAAAGACGCAAAATCCGTCTTTCTGAAGGCGGTGCTTTGAAATGGGGCTCACGAATCGTGCCGTCGGACGCGGGGCGTTTGATATAGGACCGAAGATCTTGAAGGAGAAGGAAAGCGACAGAGTGATCGCCCTTGCGGGAAATCCAAACGTAGGAAAGAGCAGTGTTTTCAATACCCTGACGGGAATGAATCAGCATACGGGAAATTGGCCCGGTAAAACGGTAGCAACCGCACAGGGTAGATGTATTAGTGACAAAAACGGTTACGTTTTCGTCGATCTTCCGGGAACCTACTCGCTTCTTGCCCATTCGGCAGAGGAGGAGGTCGCACGTGATTTTCTTTGCTCGGGAGTGCCCGATGCCGTCGTCGTGGTCTGTGATGCCACCTGCCTTACGCGGAATATGAATCTGGTATTACAAACGCTTGAAATATCCAAGCGCACCGTGATCTGCGTCAATCTGCTTGACGAGGCGAAGCGAAAGCGTATTCACATCGATCTTGATCTGCTTTCAAAACGCCTCGGTGTACCCGTTGTCGGATGCGTGGCGCACGAAAAAAGAAGCGTGCAGCAGATCCTGACAGCGCTTGACCGATCCTTTGAAAGCGAAGAACAGCATCCCTATCAAGTGCGTTATCCCGAGGAGAACGAGATGTCGGAGGAGCAGCGAGTCGCGGCGCTATACAAAGCGGCAGAGGAGATCTGTGACGGCGTTGTAAAAAGCGAGAGAGCGCTCCGCGACGATCGAGATCGCAGGATCGATCGCATTCTGACGGGGCGGCTGTGGGGGTATCCTATGATGCTCTTGCTGCTTGCGCTGGTTTTTTGGATCTCGATCTACGGGGCGAATTATCCGTCCGCTTTGCTTTCTGATGGATTTGAATGGATCTATCAAAAGCTTTTAGCTTTGTTTTATGCCCTGAAAATTCCGGATGCTTTGCGTAGTGCACTGCTCGACGGTGTGTACCGTGTGCTTTCATGGGTGGTTGCGGTCATGCTTCCGCCGATGGCGATCTTCTTTCCGCTTTTCACCCTCTTGGAGGACGTTGGATATCTTCCGCGCGTTGCCTATAATCTTGACCGTCCCTTTCAAAAATGCAATGCCTGCGGTAAGCAGGCACTGACGATGTGTATGGGCTTCGGATGCAATGCGGCGGGGGTTGTCGGCTGTCGGATCATCGATTCACCGCGTGAACGGATGCTTGCGATCCTGACCAACGCGTTCGTTCCGTGTAACGGTCGCTTCCCGACGCTTATTACGCTGATTACTCTTTTCTTTGTGGGGGCGGTCGGCGGCTTTTTCTCCTCGGTGCTGTCGGCGTTTCTTTTGCTTCTTCTCATCGTTTTGGCGGTGGGGATGACCTTTGGTGTGACGCGACTTCTTTCCGCAACGCTTTTGCGCGGTACACCGTCTGCCTTCACTCTTGAGTTGCCGCCCTATCGCCGTCCGCGCATTTTGCACATTCTTGTGACCTCGGTCAGAGAGCGCACGCTTTTCGTCCTCTTGCGGGCAATCGCTGTGGCGGCACCTGCGGGACTATTAATCTGGTTGCTTGCCAATCTGACACTCGGTGGGGAGAGCCTTCTGTCGCACGCGGCTGATTTTCTCGATCCCTTCGCGCGACTGATGGGGCTTGACGGTGTGATTCTCATCGCCTTCGTTCTCGCCTTTCCCGCAAACGAGATCCTTTTGCCAATCATCCTGATGGCGTATTTATCGGCAGGATCGCTCGTTGAGGTCGGGGAGCTTGGAACGCTCAAATCACTCCTTCTTGAAAACGGTTGGACACCGATCACGGCGATCTGCACCGCTGTTTTTTGTCTTTTTCATTTTCCGTGCTCCACGACGCTTCTGACCGTGCGGCGCGAAACGGCAAGCTGGCGGTGGACGGCATTCGCCGCGATTCTACCAACGCTTGTCGGCGTTCTTTGCTGTATGGCGATCAACGCCGTATATCGGCTTTTGTTTTGAAGGGGCCGTCCTGCGGGACGGCTCTCTTTTTCTAAAAATCTTAAAAAAATAAAAAAAATAATTGCACTGACGACGAACATATAGTATAATATAGTTTGAACAACTATATTAGTCTTGGAGGGTTAAAATGGCAGACGAAAATATGAAGAAAAACGGAGGGATCTCGGTCGAGACCGAACACATTTTCCCGATCATAAAAAAGTGGCTCTATTCCGAAAAGGAGATTTTTCTGCGTGAGCTTGTGTCAAACGCATCCGACGCTGTCACGAAGCTGCGCCGACTTGCCTCACTCGGTCAGTATGAGGCGGATACGGATGCATACCGCATCACCGTCAGCTTCAACAAGAGCGACAAGACGATCACCGTAACCGATAACGGTATCGGTATGACGGCGGATGAGGTAGAGCGTTATATTTGCAATATGGCGCTCTCGGGTGCTGTCGAATTCATTCAGAAATATGAGGGCGAGCAGGAATCGGGTGACGGCATCATCGGTCACTTCGGTCTCGGCTTCTATTCCTCGTTTATGGTCGCCGACCGTGTTGACATCCTGACCAAATCCTACACGGATGCACCTGCGGTCTTCTGGACCTGCACAGAGGAAGGAAATTATGAAATAGAAGCTGGGGACCGCGATGCTCACGGTACCTCAATCGTAATGCATATAAGCGCTGACGGTGAGGAGTATCTGAGCGAGTATAAGCTGCGCGAGATCCTCGAACGCTACTGCTCCTTTATGCCGACAGAAATTTATCTTGTTGATGAGGAGAAGGAGGAAGAGCCGAAAAAGGATGGCGAGGCCGGGGCAGAGACGCCGATCAACGATACCCATCCCCTCTGGCAGAAAAACCCCTCGGACTGTACGGAAGAGGAATACAAGGCGTTCTATCAGAAGGTCTTCAACGACTACAAGGACCCGCTTTTCTATATGCATATCAACGCGGACTATCCGCTGAATTTCAAGGGGATCCTCTATTTCCCCCGCATCCGCGATCAGTACGAAAGTCTTGAAGGTAAGGTAAAACTTTACTACAACCAGGTCTTTGTGGCTGACAATATCAAGGAGGTCATTCCCGAATATCTTCTGATGCTCCGCGGCGTTCTGGATTGTCCCGAACTGCCCCTGAACGTATCGAGAAGCTATTTGCAGAACAGTGGCTACGTTAGCAAGATCTCCGCGCACATCATCAAAAAGGTTGCCGACAAGCTGAACTCGCTCTTCAATCAACAGCGCGAGCGCTTTGAGGAGATCTGGAAGGATATCCGTACCTTCGTGGAATACGGCTGTATGTGCGACCGTAAATTCTACGACCGCGTTGAAAAATCCCTGCTATTTGCTCTGGTTGGTGGCGGATTTATGACCAAGGAGGAATATCTTGCCGAAGCAAAGGAAAAGCACGAGGGCAAGGTGTACTATGCAACCGACGAAAAGCTGCAGGCACAGTATATCGCAATGTACGAGGCGAAGGGGATCAAGGTCGTTCTCTTTGATTCGATCCTTGACACGCGCTTTGCCGAGTCGGTCGAGCGTTATGCAGACGGCGTGAAATTCATTCGCGTAGACGCTGAGACCGATGCGCTCAAGGGCGACGGCGAGGCAGAGAATGCCGAAGCGATCGTAACCCTCTTCGAAAAGGTTGCAAACGACGGAGTGAAGCTGACTGTGCGTGCTGAGGTGCTGGCTGATGAAACGGTCCCCGCAATTCTGAACATTTCCGAGGACGCACGCCGTATGGAGGAAATGATGAAGATGTATATGCCCGACAACCCGTCTCCGATGCCGAGTGAGGCAACGCTGATTGTCAACACCAAAAACCCGATTGTAAAGCGTTTGTCCGACGGCGGATACGGCGAGAAGGCAGATGCGGTGGCAAAGCAGATTTATTCGTTGGCACTGGTATCTCAGCGCCCGCTTTCCGCCGATGAGATGAAGCGTTTCTTGAAGGACAGCTACGAGTTTCTGTCTATGCTTTCCTGATGAGCGAGCAGGTTTGGATTGAAAACCTCGCCTTCAGCGACGGGGTGATGGCGCGTGAGTCGGAGCGGCGTACGCTTTACGCCCACGCCTTAGCGCACTCGTTCGCGGACGAGGTGGTCCGATCGGTGAAGGGCGGTCTCACTCTTACCGATGCTGTGCTGGCAGAGAGCTGTCTGCTTCGCGAGCGCGAGCGGAACGATGACACGGTGCTTCAGCAGATCCTTTCGCTTTACGATACGATCGCATTTGCAGGGGAGGTCGCGCGTCGGCTGACGCAGGAGAGAATCTGCTCGCCGTCTGGCTTCAGCTTTTTGGATATGGCAGAGCCAACCGAGCATGCCGAGCGCATCTCGCTCGTGCGGAATCGCTACTCCGATCTTGCCTTTGACCTGTTTGCAGAGGGCTTCGCATCCCCCCGTGTGGTGGCAAGCCACAGTTTGCGTGACGCATGTGAGGAGGTGTCGGGAGGATACAGTGATTACTGTATTTTGCCGATCTACAATGAGCAGGACGGCCGCTTGCGCGTTCCGTTTTCCCTGATGCTGCAGTACGAGCTTCGCATTTGTGAGACGGTCGATCTTCCCGCAAAAGAGGACGAGGGGATGACGCGCTACGCGCTTTTGTCACGCGGAATTGTGGAGAAGGCGTATCGTGACCCGATCCTTCTCATACGGGTTGAGACCGCATCGCCCGAGCGCCTGTCCGATATTTTACAGGCGGTTTCGGCATATGGACTGACACTGTCCGATTTGTATTCCGAAAAAAGCACCTACGGATGGCACTCTATTTTGAGCGTGTCCGTAAAGGGTGGAGATGTTTCGGCGCTTTTACTGCATTTGTTGCTGTTTTACGACGGCTTTCAGGCGCTTGGATATTACGAAGAAAAGAGAGGAAAATAGTGAGACAAGAAATTACTTATAAAACACGGGGAACCTGCTCGAGATTGATCTACGTGGAGATCGAGGACGGGATCATCCGAAACGTCACCTTTGACGGCGGTTGCTCAGGTAATACGAATGGCATTTCCGCTTTGGTCGTCGGTATGACGGCTGAGGAGGCAATCAAAAAAATGAAGGGCATCCGCTGCGGCCCGCGCAGTACGTCCTGCCCCGATCAATTGGCACAGGCGATTGAGGCTTGCTTGGCACAGACAGAAAACTGATACATTTTAACTTGGAGGATCCGTTGATGACAGAATACAGAAAAGAATATGAGCGCTGGTTGAATAGCGGTGTACTAACCGCAAGCGAGCGCGGGGAGCTTTTGGGTATCCGCGAGGATGAGGAGGAAATCGCCTTGCGCTTCGGCGCACCGATGTCCTTCGGAACGGCGGGCTTGCGTTCGGTGATGAAGCTTGGCATCGGGTGTATGAATACCTATACCGTCGCGCAGGCAACGGCGGGGATCGCCGATCTCATTCTGTCGGAAAACGGTGCGTCGCGTGGCGCTGTGATCGCTTGCGACAGCCGCAACAATTCCACGCTGTTTGCCCGCACCGTGGCAGAGGTATTGGCGGCGAAGGGAATCCGCGTCTATATCTTTGACGACATTCGCCCAACGCCCGAGCTTTCCTTTGCGGTGCGCGAGCTGCACTGCCTTGCGGGCATCAATATCACCGCTTCTCATAATCCGAAGGAGTATAACGGATATAAGGCATATTGGGAGGACGGCGCACAGATCTCGCCCGAGCAGGCGAAGATTGTCAGTGGCGCAATCTCAAAGACCGACGTTCTGACGGGGGCACCGCGCAAGGATTTTGATGTCGCTGTCAGCGAGGGGATCGTAACGGTGCTTGACCGTGAATTTGATGAGCGTTATCTTTCCGCCGTCTTGAAAACCGCTATTCAACCGAATGCGGTCGCGGCGCTCGCAGATGATCTCAAGATCGTATATTCGCCCCTGCACGGCGCAGGACGCGTGCTGGTCCCCGAGATCTTCAAGCGTCTTGGGCTGAAGCATATCCATACGGTGCCCCTTCAGATGGTTGCCGACGGAAATTTCCCGACGGTGAAAAAGCCGAATCCAGAATACGCCGACGTTTTTGCGCTTGGAATTGAGATCGCAGAGAAGGTTGGAAGCGACCTTGTGATCGCAACCGACCCCGATGCGGATCGAATCGGCGTGATGAGCCGTGATAAGGACGGAAAATTCGTCACGATTACGGGAAACCAGATGGGCGCGCTTTTGCTGGATTACGTCATTGAGACACGGCGTGCCACGGGCACACTCGGCGACGACGATTATGCCGTCAAATCGATCGTTTCGACAGACCTCGCTTACCGCATTGCAAGCGTGCAGGGCATTTGCCTGCACGACGTGCTGACGGGCTTCAAGTTTATCGGCGGTGTCATTAAGGACTACGAGGATAACGCGAAAGACGGTAACTTCTTGCTCGGCTTTGAGGAGAGCTACGGTTATCTGTTCGGTAGCTACGCGCGTGATAAGGATGCCGTGGGTGCCGCCCTGATGATTTGCGAAATGACGGCACATTACCGCGCACTCGGTATGACGCTCTGTGATGCGCTGGAAGCGCTGTATCGCAAATACGGCTATTACAAAGAGGAAATGCTTGATATCTATATGGAAGGGCTTGACGGCATTGAGCGCCGCCGCCGTGTGATGGAGCGTCTGAGAGAGGTGCCGCCTGCGTCGATTGGTGGCAGCGCGGTCGTAAAAATCGGTGACTATGCGAAGGGAAGCGTGACCGATCTTTTGACGGGGACGGTTACCCCGACGGGACTTGTCAGCAGTGACGTGCTTTATTACACGCTGGAAAACGGAAACAAGGTGATCATTCGTCCCTCCGGCACCGAGCCGAAGATTAAGATTTACTTCCTTTTCCACGGAGAAGAGCCCGAGCGCTTGAATAAAACGCTTGCCGCCGCCGTTGCGGATGCCAAGCGCTTTGCAGAATAAATATAAAAGATAAAAGCAAAAAGGGAAAAAGCTGTGACAGAAAAACAAAAGCATATCAGAAATTTTTCAATCATTGCTCATATTGATCACGGTAAGTCGACGCTCGCTGACCGCATCCTTGAAAAAACGGGTGCGGTTGCCGCACGCGATATGGAGGAGCAGCTGCTTGACGATATGGATCTTGAGCGCGAGCGCGGTATTACGATCAAGGCGCGCGCGATCCATCTCAACTACACCGCATCCGACGGGGAGCTTTATCATTTTAACCTGATCGACACTCCCGGCCACGTGGACTTCGGATATGAGGTCTCACGCTCGCTCAATGCGTGTGAGGGGGCGCTTCTTGTCGTTGACGCAACGCAGGGCGTTGAGGCGCAGACGCTTGCCAACGCGTATCTCGCGATCGACAACGATCTTGAGATTTTACCCGTCATCAACAAGATCGACCTTGCTTCCGCCGATGTTGACAGAACGCGCCGTGAGATTGAGGACGTAATCGGCATCCCCGCCGAGGACTGTCCAGCGGTCTCAGCAAAGGCGGGCATTAATATTGAGGACGTGCTGGAGAAGGTGGTACGAGATATCCCCGCACCGAGCGGTGATGAGGATGCCCCCCTGAAGGCGTTAATCTTCGACTCGCACTACGACAGTTATCTTGGCGTTGTCGTTTACATTCGCGTTCTGGACGGTAAGATTCACACGGGTGACCGCATTCGTCTGATGAGCACGGGTGCGGAGTTTGACGTAGTTGACGTTGGAATGATGGAGCCCTTCGGTTTGCGTAAATGCGGCGAGCTTTCAGCGGGTGAGGTCGGTTATTTTACCGCCAGCATCAAGACCGTCGGTGAGACCCGAGTGGGTGATACCATCACAACGGCAGAGAACGGTGCCACAGAGCCGCTCCCCGGCTTCCGTCAGGTGCGTCCTATGGTATATGCGGGCATTTATCCCGCGGACGGCGCACGCTACGGTGATCTGCGCGACGCGCTTGAAAAGCTGCAGCTTAATGACGCCGCCCTGATCTACGAGCCTGAAACCTCGGTCGCTCTTGGATTCGGCTTTCGTTGCGGATTCCTCGGACTTCTGCATATGGAGATCATCGAGGAGCGCCTGGAGCGCGAATTCAATCTCGATCTGATCACGACCGCGCCGAGTGTCATTTATCGCATCAAAAAGCGCGGCGGTGAGACCGTGATGATCGACAACCCCTCGAATTACCCGAATCCCGATGAGATTGAGGAGGCGGCAGAGCCCGTCGTAAAGGCAAATCTGATCACGCCGACGGAATATATCGGCGGCATTATGGATCTTTGTCAGGACCGCCGCGGTATCTTCGTGGATATGAAATACCTTGATACCGAGCGCGCCGAGCTACACTATCTCTTGCCGCTCAACGAGATCGTTTACGACTTTTTTGATGCGCTCAAGAGTCGCAGTAAGGGATACGCCTCGCTCGACTATGAGTTTTCGGAACACCGTCCGTCAAAGCTCGTGAAGCTTGATTTCCTTCTGAACGGTGAAATGGTAGACGCGCTCTCCTTTATCGTGCATGAGGAAAAGGCATATTCACGCGCGCGCCGCATTGCGGAAAAGCTGAAGGCGAACATTCCGCGTCAGCTGTTTGAGATCCCGATCCAGGCGGCGATCGGCAACAAGGTCATCGCGCGTGAAACCGTTAAGGCAATGCGTAAGGACGTTCTTGCAAAGTGCTACGGCGGTGATATCACGCGTAAAAAGAAGCTGCTTGAAAAGCAAAAAGAGGGCAAGAAGAAAATGCGCCGTCTCGGTAGCGTTGAGGTCTCGCCCGAGGCATTTATGGCAGTGCTTAAGCTTGATGATGACGAGTAACCGAACACTCGGCATATACGTGCATATCCCGTTTTGTCTCTGTAAGTGTCTGTACTGTGATTTCTGCTCTTATACGGAGCAGGACGGTGGGGTACACTCCGAGTATGCGGATGCGGTCATTCGCGAGATCCGGCAGTATGCTGAGCGCGCGCGGGACTATACCGTTACGTCGGTCTATTTTGGTGGCGGTACGCCAACTTTGATGCCGACGACAGAGCTTTCACGCATCCTTTCGGCGATCGGGCAGAGCTTTGCGCTATCGCCTGCGGCAGAGATTACGCTGGAGGCAAATCCGAAGACCGTCGATGCCGAACAAATGACGGCACTCCGACAGATCGGCTTTAACCGTATCAGCATCGGCGTGCAGTCACTCTGCAATTCGGAGCTTCTGGCACTCGGACGCCTGCACACGGCAGAGGAGGCGATCGAAACGCTGACACTCGCCATGCGGCATTTTCCGCGTGTCTCGGCAGATCTGATGTACGGCATCCCCGAGCAGACCGCCGAGAGCTTTGAGCGCACGCTTCTTCGCACGCTTGATACGGGCGTTACGCATCTTTCGCTTTACGGACTGATCCTTGAGGAGGGAACGCCCCTCTATCAGAGGCGTACGCATCTGACGCTTCCCGATGAGGAGACGGAGTATGCGATGTATCTGCGTGCGGCAGAGATCCTTTCAGCGCGTGGCTTTTCACATTATGAGATCAGCAATTACGCAAAGCGCGGGAAAGAATGTCAACACAATCTGCGCTATTGGCGGGCGCAGGAATATATGGGCTTTGGGATCGCCGCGCATTCCTATTTCGGCGGTGTGCGATACGGAAACGGACAGGATCTCTCAACCTATTTGAAAAGCGAGATTTTTGCACCGAAGGTGAGTGAAACGCTATCCGATGCGGATCTGCGGTTCGAGTATATTATGCTGGCTTTACGGCTTGCCGAGGGGATTGAAGAATTGGATCATCGTCGCCGCTTCGACACCGACTTTTGGCAAACGCATCGGGCGTCTTTGCAAAAATACGTAGAAGGCGGATACTTAAAAAGAGAAAACGGACGCGTATTTTTAAGCGATGCAGGTATGTATATCGAGAACGCGATCCTTGCCGATATTTTGTAAATGTTCCCCCCTTGACTTTAAGCGTCTTTTTTGATACAATAAGAATAGAAACGACAGAGGAGATAAGAATGGCAGAGAAGGTTGAAAAAACAGAAGCGCAAGAGGAAAGCCCGATCCTGACCCTGGTTGATGAAAAGGGGCGAGAGGAGGACTACGAGCTTCTTGCCGAGGGGACCGTTGACGGCATTCTCTACTACGCCGTTCTTCCCGTGTGTGAGCAGGACGTCAGCCAGATGGTATATCTGCGTGTGCGGACGAATGCCGGGGGGGACACCGAGTTTGAAACGGTAGATGATGACGACGAATTCGATAGGGTAGACGATTTTTTCAACGACCTGTTTTTTGACGAAGTGGATTACGACCGTAAATGACCGTATAATTTCACGCACTCCGTCATAAGATAAAAGAGAAGATCAGCCTGCCTGGTTCGTGATAGAGTGATAATTGGACCTACAAACATGATATTGGAGTCTTTATTCCCGTTTCGGGTATGCAGACCTCCCGACCGTTCCGTATTTACCGAACGCATCGGACGCTGGGAGCACAATGTACGGGAGCGGACACCTACCTGCACTGGCAGGGTCATATTTCGCTCTACACGGCTATGGCGGGTTTTCTGTTAGAAAAGGAGATACATAAATGGGACTTATCAGTGCTTTGGCGCATGCTGCGGGCGGTGTACTTGCCGACCAGTGGAAGGAGTATTTTTATTGCGATTCACTCTCGAACGACGTGCTGATCGCGAAGGGCAAATTCCACGCGGAAAAGCGCGGCCTTTTCGGTCGCTCCTCCAACAAGGCATCCGACGATCTAATCACCAACGGATCGGTCATTGCGGTAAACGAAGGACAAGTTGCCCTGATCGTTGACAACGGCAAGATCGTGGAGTTCTGCGCGGTGCCCGGCAAATTCCGTTGGGACACCTCGACGGAGCCGTCAATGCTGGCGGGAGAATTCTTCAAGGGAATGATCGAGTCCTTCAAAACGATCGGCTCGCGTTTCACCTTTGCGGGAAATACGGGCTCCAATCAGCGCGTTTATTACGTGAACGTCAAGGAGATCGTTGACAACAAATTTGGCACGCAAACGCCAATGCCGTACGATGACCCCTATTACAAAACGGCACTTTATATCCGCTATTTCGGTCAGTATTCCTTCAAGATCACCGACCCGATCCTCTTTTTCAGCCATATTTCGGGCAACGTCAGCGATGTTTATACGAGAGAGCAGCTGCGCGGCATTTGTACCGATGAATTTATGACGGCACTTGATACCGCACTTGCGATGTGCTCGACCGAGGGCTTCAAGTTCAGTCAGCTTCCGCTGAAGCAAAGAGAACTTGCACGCTATATGAGCGAGACGCTCGACGGCGAATGGCGTCAGCGCCGCGGTATGGAGATCGCATCGGTCGCGCTGACGAAGGTCACGCCCGACGATAAGAGCCGCGAGCGCATTGAAGAATTCGACACCAATGTAATGCACAGCGATCCTTCCGCGATGACGGGCGGTCTTGCCTACGCGCAGATGGAGGCGATGCAAAACGCCGCAAAGAACAGCGGCGGTGCAATGACGGGCTTTATGGGCTTCGGCATGGCGGCAAACGCAACTGGCGGTGCCGCAACGCAGGGCGGTCTTATCCAATCGGCGAATGAGCTTGCGGAAAAGAAAAAGACTGAAAAGAAGCAAGGGAACGTCTGCCGCTCCTGCGGTACGCCATTTGAAGGGAAGTTCTGCCCCGAATGCGGTACGCAGGCATCCGATAACGGCTGGACCTGCCCCAAGTGCGGCGCATCCTGTACGGGCAAGTTCTGTTCCGAGTGCGGAGAGAAAAAGCCCGAGGGCTACACCTGCTCCTGCGGTTATCAGTCCGACGAGCCCTTTAAATTCTGCCCTGAATGCGGTAAGAAAAGCTAATAAAAAGGCGTAACCGTTTTCGGTTGCGCCTTTTTATTATACAAACAAAAAACGACATGTAAAACATGTCGTTTGATGGCGCGCCTGATAGGATTCGAACCTATGACCTACCGGTTCGTAGCCGGGCACTCTATCCACTGAGCTACAAGCGCATTTTGGAGCGGGTGATGGGAATCGAACCCACGCGACCAGCTTGGAAGGCTGGAATTCTACCATTGAACTACACCCGCAGGGTTCATCTCGCTCGGACTTGTCTATAATAACACATAACTTTCTTTTTGTCAATACTTTTTTTCAAAAAAAGCAAAAAAGTTTTGGTTGCCAAAACCGTAAAAATATGCTACAATAGAAGATAATAAAAATACAGTTTTTAAGCGAGGTCTATATGTTTCGTGTATGGATGCCGGATCGCCTTTTTCCCACCTATGACGCTATCACCGTCGACTTTTTGAAGGAGGAGGGGATTGAGGCGTTGATCCTTGATATTGATAATACCATCGCGCCGTACGAGGTGGCAGAGCCCGACGAGCGCGCACTTGCTTGGTTTGCCGATCTGAAGGCGGCGGGGATCCGCGCGTCCTTCGTTTCCAATAACCACGCACCGCGCGCGGAGCTTTTTAACCACAACCTCGGACTTTTTGTTTTTGCGGACAGTAAAAAGCCGTGCGGAAAGAATTTGCGTCTTGCGATGGAAGCAATGCATTCAACGGCTGAGAATACGGCGGTTGTCGGCGACCAGATCTTTACCGACGTATGGGCGGGGAAGCGACTTGGAATGCGTGCCTATATCGTCCCTCCGATCAAGGACAAGCGCACGCTCTTTTTCAGAATCAAGCGCTTGCTTGAAAAACCGATCATGCGTGCCTACCGCAAAAAAAATAAGGAGGAATTGGAAGGATGAGAGAAAAAGCTCTGTTTGGCCCCGGCGGTAACAGCGAATCCTTCTATGCCGCAGGCAAAAAAAGTACGAAGGAGGCTCCTGCCTTCCTTGCATCGATCGGGCTTGACGCCTATGAATTTGAGGCGGGGAACGGACTCACAGCGGGTGAAGCAACGCTAGCGGAGATCGGGGAGCAGGCGGCCCTCTACGGCATCAGTATGTCCTATCATACGCCCTATTTTATTTCGCTCTCGGGCATTGAGAGCGAAAAACGCTTAAAGAGCATCGTCTATATCAAGCAAAGCCTGCGTGCCGCCGCTCTGCTCGGTGCGCATACGGTCGTCGTGCATACGGGGAGCGCCGCAAAGATCACGCGGGAGGAGGCGATGCGCCTTGCCGCCGACACTCTCTATAAGACCCTTGAGGAGGTCGGAGATACGGGCATCAGCATCGGACTCGAAACGATGGGGAAGGTCAATCAGCTCGGTACGCTTGACGAGGTGATCAGGCTCTGCGAAATGGATGCGCGCTTGGTTCCCGTCGTTGATTTCGGGCATATGAACGCGCGTGAGTGTGGCGGTGTTTTTAAGACCGCCGACGATTACCGCCGCGTTTTTGATGCGATCGGTACGCGATTGTCCGATTCCGTGGCACGCAATCTGCACTGCCACTTTTCAAAGATCGAGTGGACGGGCGCAGGGGAGAAAAAGCATCTGACCTTTGCGGATACGGTTTACGGTCCCGATTTTGAGCCGCTGATGGAGGCGATCGCGCACGACGGGCTGACACCGACACTGATATCCGAGTCCGCGGGCACGCAGACAGAAGATGCGTATATGATGAAGAAATGCTATGAGGAAGACCTGAAAAAATGAAAGCGCTCGACAGAATCAAAGAAAAAATGAAGGCAGAAGACCTCTCGGCGATCCTTGTCACAAACGAGAAGAATATCCGTTATCTGTGCGGCTTTTCCTTTACCGACGGTTTTTTGTTGATCACGGAAACGGTGAACTATCTCGTCACCGACTTCCGCTATTTTGAGGAGGCGAAGCGCAAGGCAAGCTCAAGCTTTGATGTCGTGATGCCTGACTTGCGTACGGCGTTCGTTGCCGACATTTTTGCAGGTCTTTCCACGAAAAACGTGGGCTACGAGGATTTTTCCGTTACCTGCGCGGAGTACCGTGAGCTGAGCGAAAAATATACCGTATCCTTCCGACCGATTGGCGATATGATCCTTTCGGCAAGGGAGGCAAAAAGCGAATCCGAGCTTTCCAAGATCGCCGCGGCGCAAAAGATCACCGACGCGGCATTCTCGCACGTATTGAAGCTCCTGACGCCGCAGATCACGGAGATTGAGGTCGCGCTTGAGCTTGAATACTTTATGCGCCGCAACGGTGCTGACGGGATCGCGTTTGAGACGATCGCCGTATCGGGGGATGCCAGCGCCTTGCCGCACGGTCACCCCCGACCCATTCCGCTCAGAAATGGATTTCTGACGATGGATTTCGGTGCCGTTTATGAGGGCTACTGCTCGGATATGACGCGCACGGTCGTGATCGGACGTGCAGATGCGGAAATGCGTCGCTTGTACGGCATGGTCCTTGCCGCACAGAAAGCTGCGCTTGAGCTTGCCGCCTTGGGCGTATCCTGTGCCGCGATGGATAAGGTTGCTCGCGATCTGATCGATGCAGCGGGATACAAAGGGTGCTTCGGGCACAGCCTCGGTCACGGGGTCGGTCTGGATATACACGAATCCCCGCGTCTTTCTGCACGTGCAGGGGAGCGAAGGCTGACTCTCGGCGACGTCGTCACCGTAGAGCCGGGGATCTATCTTGAGGGCAAATACGGCTGTCGCATCGAGGATATGATTGCGGTAACCCGGGATGGGATCCGTAATTTTACGCAAAGCCCTAAGGAATTGATCGAAATTTTCTAAAATTCTTCAATAATTTTATAACTTTTTTTACAGAATGACTTGAAATTACAGAGATTTTGGTATAAAATAGTCTTGTGATTACTGTACGCTGAAAAGCGTAAGGATGAGAGAGCCGATTACACAGCGGGTAACGGGGCAACTCTTTCGACAATATTCATTACCGCTGCAAGACAGGTGAAAAACATGGCTACAATTACAGCAGGCGATTTCAGAAACGGTGTAACCTTTGATTACGACGGCAACCTGATGCAGGTTGTCGAGTTCCAGCACGTAAAGCCCGGTAAGGGTGCGGCGTTCGTCAGAACCAAGATGAAGAACCTCATCACCGGTTCCGTGACCGAGACCTCCTTCAACCCCACCGCGAAGTTTGAGAGTGCATACATCGAGCGCAAGGAGATGCAGTACGTTTACAATGACGGCGATCTCTACTACTTCATGGATATGGAGACCTATGACCAGATCCCGCTCGCACAGAGCAAGCTTGGTGACAATTTCAAGTTCGTGAAGGAAGAGACGATGTGCAAGATCGTTTCCTGGAAGGGCGACGTTATTTCGGTTGAGCCTCCGCTGTTCGTTGAACTGCAGATCACCGAGACCGAGCCCGGTGTAAAGGGCAACACCGCAACGAACGTTCAGAAGAGCGCAACGCTTGAGACCGGCGCGGTCATCAAGGTTCCGATCTTCATCAACGAGGGCGATATGATCCGCGTTGATACCAGAACCGGTGAGTATCTGGAACGTGCATAATCTGTATTGAAAGGAAAGAGAACAATGACAGTAAGTGAAAAGGCTGCATTTCTGAAGGGAATGCTTGAAGGAATGGATCTTGACACCTCGAAGCCCGAGAACAAGTTGATCGGCGAGCTTGTCAAGGCGATCGGCGACCTGGCAGATGCCGTTGTTGATCTTGAGGAAGAGAACAAGGAGCTTCGCGAGTACATTGAGGAGATTGATGACGATCTCGGTATGGTTGAAGAGGATCTTTATGCCGACGAGGACGATGACGACGATGACGATGACGACGAGGATGCGTTCTACGAGGTCGTGTGCCCTTCCTGTGGCGAGACGGTCTGCTTTGACGAGAGCGTAGATCCTGAGGACATTACGTGTCCTGCTTGCGGCGAGAGCTTTGATTGCACCTGCAGTGGCTGCTGTGATGAGTGCGACGGCGATTGCGACGAGGAATAATGAAAAGGATAGGTGCCTTGCAGCAGCAAGGCACCTTGTTTTAACCGTATGAAAAAGAAGATCGCTGTTATTTTTACGGGCGGTACGATCGGTTGTATCAGTGTGGAGGGGAGTCGTCGCTTATCGGACGGACAACGCTACCTTCTGCTTCGCGAATATATGAAAAGATATGGGGAACGGGATTTTCTCTGCGATTCTCCCTTTTTCGTGTTGAGCGAGAATATGGAAGCCTCGTATCTTCTGATGCTTTCGGACGCGGTGAGAAAAGCGTGTGAAGAGGCCGACGGCGTTATCGTAACGCACGGCACCGATACGCTCGCTTTTACCGCGGCATATCTTGGATATCTGTTTTCCGATTCCTTGAAGCCGATCGTGTTGGTCTCCTCAAGGGCACCTGTCGGTGAGCCCGATGCAAACGGAGTGGACAATCTTGCGGCGGCAGTCGCCCTTATTGAGGATAGCGCGGCACATCGCGGCGTTTTCGTTTCGTATCGCAACCTTGGCGAGCATACGAAAATTTTGCGCGCTACGCGTGTTTTGATGCAGTCGGCGTTTACGGACGCGGTCTGTTCTCTTGGCGCGCCCT
>JAFTLE010000058.1 GCA_017452895.1 Clostridia bacterium | reverse complement strand
ATATTCTATTCGCCCTCAACTTGCGGAGCAAATATCACTCGGCGTAAGCCGAATATCACTGCGAAGCAATATCACTCGCCGAAGGCGAATAGAGTTAGCGTGATACTCCGTTAAGAGTATCACGCTATTGCTTCGTTCTTTTTACTTGGTATGACTGAAGGAGCGCGAAGGGCGGTCGGTGTCGTCATACCGAGTGCTTCGCGCACGCGCCGGATGCGCGTGAGGGCATCCTCAAGACGCGAATAAGAGATCTCGCCCGACTCGATGATTTCGACGATCGTCCGGAATACCTGCTCACGCAGGGGCATTTTGCGCCAATCCATAGTCTTGCTCCTTGGTATTTTTTCTATCATACCACATTTTCTTGAAAAAACAAGCACCTTTTGCAAGAAAATCAGGCAAGCGCCGACAGACGCGTGACGGCATCCTTCATTTCGATCGGCTCTGCGTGCTCCTTTATGTAGGCGAAGCTGACACAGCCCGTCAGACGCTCGCCGTATTCCTCTAAAAATCCGTACTCCGAGAGACGCGTGCCGTCACGTCCGACGGGGGCGCGCAGATGCTCACGCAGGATGAGGTAATAGCGACTTTCCTCCCTTTCGGCGTAGGCGGCGCTTTCCTCCGCGTAGCCGAGCCCTGCGAGGGCGGCGCACGCCGAAAGCAGATCCTGCATTGACGAAAAGCGGTAGATGCCGACGCGTGGGCGGCGGCGCGACGGCGGCTTTTCCTCGGCGGTCTCAAGGAGCGTTCCGACCTTCGTAACGTACATTTCACACCCACCGCCGCGCGACGGATAGACCTGCACGAAGACGCGCTCCTTTGCCGCGTCAAAGCCCGTTTTGTGCTTTGCCTCGTCAAGGATTTCCCAGAATGCGCGACGCGTTTCGGTATTGTCGTAGTCCATGGAGTCGGAGGAAAGCGCGTACCTTTCCATATCTGCCACGCTGAGTGTGATCTTCAGCTTGCTGTCGCTGATGCGTATCAGTTCCATGCCGTATCCTTTCCACGGGGATTCCCGATTGTATTGTATTATCATTATACAAAAAGAATGACGATTTTGTCAGCCCTGAGTTTTTGGAAGCGTTGTCATAAAACGGAAAAAGCCTCCCTTCTCGGGAGACTTTTTCTGTGTTTTCCATAAATTACATCCGCGGGATCGGGATCCGCACGGCGTTTTTTAAGGCTTATGCAAGGATGATCTTCTTGTAGCTCTTTTTGCCGCGGCGCAGAACGATGCCTGCGGTCAGCTCCTCTGCCGTATAGCGCTTTGCAATGCTGGCGATCTTTTCACCGTCGACCGTGACGCCGCCCTGCTCTACGGCGCGGCGCGCCTCGGAGCGCGAGGGAACCAGCCCTGCAATGCAAAGGAGCGAGAGGATGTCGATGCTGCCATCGGTCAGCGCGTCGGCACTGACGGTCTCTGTCGGGATATCTGCCGCCGCACCGCCGCCGAAGAGGGCGCGCGAGGATGCGCGTGCGGCATCTGCTGCCTCCTTGCCGTGGATCATATTCGTCAGCTCGTAGGCGAGGATATCCTTCGCCTCATTGAGGCGACTCCCCTCCCACGCGTCCATCTCGTTGATCTGCTCGAGCGGCAGGAAGGTGAGCATACGGATGCACTTGAGCACGTCGGCATCACCGACGTTGCGCCAATACTGATAGAAGTCGAAGGGGGTCGTCTTTTTGGGGTCGAGCCAGACGGCACCGTTTGCGGTCTTGCCCATCTTCTTGCCCTCAGAGTTGAGCAGAAGGGTAATGGTCATCGCGTAGGCATCCTTGCCGAGCTTCTTACGAATCAGCTCGGTACCGCCGAGCATATTCGACCATTGGTCATCACCGCCGAACTGCATATTACAGCCGTAGTTCTTGTAGAGGTGATAGAAGTCGTAGGACTGCATGATCATATAGTTGAATTCGAGGAAGGAGAGCCCCTTCTCCATTCTCTGCTTATAGCACTCGGCACGGAGCATATTGTTGACCGAGAAGCAAGCGCCAACCTCACGCAGAAGGTCGATGTAGTTGAGGTCAAGCAGCCAATCGGCGTTGTTGACCATCATCGCCTTGCCCTCTCCAAATTCAATGAAACGCTCCATCTGCACCTTGAAGCAGTCGCAGTTGTGCTGGATGATTTCGGGGGTCATCATCGAGCGCATATCGGTACGCCCCGAGGGGTCGCCGACGTAGCCCGTACCGCCGCCGATGAGGACGACGGGCTTGTTGCCTGCCATCTGCAGGCGCTTCATTAAGCAGAGTGCCATAAAATGTCCGACGTGCAGGCTGTCCGCCGTCGGGTCGAAGCCGATGTAAAAGGTGGCGCGGCCATTGTTGATCAGCTCCTTAATCTCCGCCTCGTCAGTCACCTGCGCGATCAGTCCGCGGGCAACCAATTCTTCATATAACGTCATAATCTTTATCCTTCTTTAGAATTTCGTTCATTCTATATTATACAGTGTTTTTTGGAAAAGTCAAGTCAAACCGACAAGATCCGATTGCTGTCGTAGATCTCATAGGGCAGCTCAGGCGCCAATTCCGAAAGAAGCGCCCCGAAGCGCGTAAGGATCTGCTGCTCGGTGAAGTAGTGCCCCGCCTCAACGAGGTTGATGCCGTAGCTCTCGGCATCGGTCAGCGCGTGATAGCCAAGCTCACCCGAAACGAGGGTGTCGGCACCTGCGGCGATCGCCGCGGCGATCGAATCCTTCCCCGCGCCGCCAACGAGCGCGACGCGAAGGGCGGGACGGTGCGCGTCACCGACGAGCAGGTGCGGTGCGCGGAGCCTTTCCTTGACCTGATTCGCGAAGTCGGCAAGCGGGGTGGGCGTGTCAAGCGT
>JAFTLE010000057.1 GCA_017452895.1 Clostridia bacterium | reverse complement strand
GTAACGGCGGCATCGCGAAGGATGCGACCTGCGTCGCGATCAAGGCAACCGACCTTGACGCAATCGTTGCCTTCGCGAAGGAAAACGCAATCGACTATGCCGTGGTAGCACCCGACGATCCGTTGGTGCTTGGCTGTGTCGATGCACTTGAGGCGGCGGGCATCCCCTGCTTCGGTCCCCGCGCAAATGCGGCGATCATTGAGGGAAGCAAGGTCTTTTCTAAGAACCTGATGAAAAAATACGGCATTCCCACCGCAAAATACGAGGTCTTTGACGATATGGAAAAGGCGCTCGCTTATCTGGATAGCGCGCCAATCCCCACGGTCATCAAGGCGGACGGTCTGGCTCTCGGTAAGGGCGTTATCATTGCAACGACGCTTGAAGAAGCGAAGGCGGCCGTCATATCAATGATGCAGGACAAGATGTTTGGTAAGAGCGGTGACAATATCGTCATCGAGGAATTCCTGACAGGTCCCGAGGTTTCGGTTTTGTCCTTTACAGACGGAAAGACCGTTGTTCCGATGATCTCTTCAATGGACCATAAGCGGATCGGTGACAACGATACGGGTCTGAATACAGGCGGTATGGGAACCGTCGCACCGAATCCTTACTACACCGACGTCATCGCAAAGGAATGTATGGAAACCATTTTTCTTCCGACAATCCGTGCGATGCAGACAGAGGGACGTCCCTTCAAGGGTTGTCTCTATTTTGGCTTGATGCTGACCGAAAAGGGACCAAAGGTGATCGAATACAATTGCCGCTTCGGTGACCCTGAAACGCAGGTCGTGCTTCCTTTGCTCGACAGTGACCTACTGACGGTTATGAAGGCGGTCACAGAGGAAAAGCTCGCGCAGACCGAGGTTAGATTCAAGGATGCACACGCCTGCTGTGTCATTATGGCATCGAACGGGTATCCCGTTCAGTATCAAAAGGGGTTTGAGATCACCATTCCCGATGCAATCGCGGATTCTGTATACGTTGCGGGCGCAGAGCTTTGTGACGGCCGTCTTTTGACAAACGGCGGACGCGTGCTTGGTGCAACTGCCGTTGCGGATTCCTTGCAATCGGCAATTGATGCGGCGTACGCTTATGTTGCGGACATCCGCTTTGACGGTGCTTATTACCGCCATGACATCGGGCAGAAGGCCTTGAAGGCAAAGGCGTAAGCCGTTGCCGGCAAAACCAATTTGAAAGGATTTCCCAAATGGTATATAGAATCTTTGTAGAAAAAAGAGAGGAATTGGCAAACGAGGCAAAGGCGCTTTTGGCAGAGCTTCGCAATTTGCTCGGGATCAAAAGCCTGACCTCCGTACGCGTATTCAACAGATACGATGTAGAGAATATTTCAAAGGCTCTGTTTGAGGATGCGGTACATACCGTTTTCTCCGAGCCGCAGCTTGATATCGTCAGTAAGGAGCTGTCTGTTGGCAACGACAGAGTCTTCGCCGTCGAATATTTGCCGGGACAGTTTGACCAGCGCGCAGATTCTGCCGCACAGTGCATTCAGATCATTTCCTGTGGCGAGCGTCCGACGATCCGCACGGCAAAGGTCTATGCGCTCGCAGGTAATCTGTCAGATTCCGAGCTTGCCGAGATCAAGAAGTACGTGATCAACCCCGTTGAGGCAAGAGAGGCCTCGCTCGATCTGCCCGAGACACTGATCGTACAATACGAGGTTCCGCAGACCGTTGCAACGCTTGACGGCTTCTGCGATCTGAGCGATGACGGACTTGCAGACTTCATCAAAAATTACAGCCTCGCAATGGATCTTGACGACATTCGCTTCTGCCGCGATTATTTCCGCACGGAGAAGCGTGATCCCACGATCACCGAGATCCGTATGATCGACACCTATTGGTCCGATCACTGTCGTCATACCACCTTCCTGACAACGATCGACAGTGTTCACTTTGAGGATGCACTCCTTGAAAAGACCTATGCCGAGTATCTCGACGCGCGCCGGCAGCTCGGACGCACCAAGCCGCAGAATCTGATGGATATCGCAACGCTTGCAGGCCGTTATCTCAAAAAGGCAGGTCTTCTTAACAAGCTGGATGAGTCCGAGGAGATCAACGCTTGTACCGTGAAAATGGAGGTTGAGGTCGACGGCGTCAAAGAGCCGTGGCTCCTCCTCTTCAAGAATGAAACGCACAACCACCCGACAGAGATAGAGCCCTTCGGCGGCGCGGCAACCTGTATCGGCGGCGCGATCCGCGACCCGCTCTCAGGACGCTCCTACGTATATGCGGCAATGCGCGTAACAGGTGCTGCCGATCCGACAAAGCCGGTTTCCGAGACCATCAAGGGAAAGCTGCCGCAGAGAAAGATTGTACAGACGGCTGCCGCTGGCTATTCCTCTTACGGTAACCAGATCGGTCTTGCGACGGGCATCGTTGACGAGATCTTCCACGACGGATATGCCGCAAAACGTATGGAGATTGGCGCAGTTATCGCTGCCGCTCCCGCTGAAAATGTTCGCCGTGAACGCCCTGAGGACGGCGACGTTGTCATCCTTCTCGGCGGCCGCACGGGACGAGACGGTTGCGGTGGCGCAACGGGTTCCTCGAAGAAGCATACGCTTTCCTCGCTTGAAACCTGCGGCGCTGAGGTGCAAAAGGGTAACGCTCCCGAGGAACGCAAGCTGCAAAGACTTTTCCGCAACAGAGAAGCCTGCCGTATGATCAAGCGTTGCAACGACTTCGGCGCGGGCGGCGTTTCGGTTGCGGTCGGCGAGTTGGCTGATGGACTTGATATCAATCTTGATGCCGTGCCGAAGAAATATGAGGGACTTGACGGAACCGAGCTTGCAATCAGTGAATCGCAAGAGAGAATGGCAGTTGTCGTTGAGGTGGGCGACGTTTCCCGCTTCATGGAGCTTGCCGCCTCCGAGAATCTTGAGGCGACCGTTGTGGCACACGTCACCGAGGAGCCGCGCCTGCGCATGCACTGGAACGGTAAGACAATCGTTGACCTGTCTCGCGAATTCCTGAACTCAAACGGTGCTGAAAAGCATATTGACATCGCTCCTGAAAAGGCTCTGCCTTACAATAAGACTCCTGTCTTCGATTTTAAAAAGGGATATGAGGAGCTGGTCGCCGATCTGAACGTATGCTCGAAACGCGGACTTTCAGAGCGTTTTGACTCGACGATCGGTGCGGGAACCGTGCTGATGCCCTTCGGCGGCAAG
>JAFTLE010000056.1 GCA_017452895.1 Clostridia bacterium | reverse complement strand
GATAAAAGGAAGCAGAAAGGAAGCACCCACAGTGAATTGGCTGACGTACGAGTTTCTGTCAAGCACCCTTTCCTTTTTGTTTCTGAAGGGCTCTGTAAGGATCGTGCCCAATGCGGCGCTGTCAACGATCAAACCGAAGAAAATGATCGCGGCAGGTGACAAAACAGAGAGATTTGCGGCAGCACCGATGAATACAAGAAGGGCGCGAAGTAAGATCGAGATAAAAAGATACTTGACCGCATTAACGGTGCAACGTACCGTTTGCAAGGAATTCTTGATTGCCGCCGTTAAGGTCGTGGCCTTCGCGACAGTGAGCGCATCTGCTACCTCAAGTGTTGCGGGTGCCTTCTCTGCCCTTGCGGACCGAATATCTGCAAAAATGACATCGGCACCTGCGGACATAAAATAGTCGGCAAAGGTCGACTCGAGAACACCCGTACAATGTCCCCCGCGTTCAAAGGCGCGAATCAAGTCATGCTTCTGCTTTTCATTCAAGGCGCAGAAAACGTCGTAGGAGTCACATACGTCGGCGATCTGCGTTTGTGTGCCGACGAGATCACGTCCGTCGCAGATGCGAAGATCCGCAAACCAATCGGCATCTTTAAAGGTTGCGATAAAGGAATTCTTATAGCCGTCGTGCAAAATAACGGGTCGAATTGCAAGGCTACGGCAATCCTCGAAGAAATCGGAATTGTCCTCAAATTGTTTGCGGCACATTGCAAACATACCGATAAAATGCATCTGACTGTGAATGCCGATCGGATTGTTGAGGTCCGAGCATTCAGCGGCGCTACGCGCATATGCAACGACCTCAAATCCCATTGCCTCGAATCTTGCGGCAAGGTCGGTCAGCTCGCGCTCGGTTGCGGGGTCAAGCGGCTTATAGCGCCCACCGCTCAAGAAGTATGACGAGGAAGAAAGAATCGAGCGATAGTTGCCCTTCATGACCGCGAAGGAGTTATCCGCAACCGAAACAATGGAGGTGTCAAAGCGGAAGCCTGTATCTGCCAGACGGTAGGTGACGTGACGGTAGGCGTTTTTAGCACCCTGAAATTTTTTGGAAGCGAAATTCAAAACTGCACGGCGATAGCTACGCAGATGGAGTTGATCGTGATTGAAGACTGCGTCATCCTCCGTAATTCCCTCTGCCGCCTGCGCGATCAGCGTAAGCGTCTGTAGATCCTTCGAAGGCTTTTCTAAAAATCCATCGGCTGACGATTTTTCATTTGCGGTAAAAAGCGCGGATGCCTCAAGATTCCGCTCGGAAAGGAGCGCCTCTGAGGAGATCGCAAGCAGATCGATCGCCGATAGATTGTCGATTCTGTCAATTCCCTTCGTGCGGTAAAACGCACCACGCGATCGGTTTCGAATCGCGAAGGCGATCTCCGCTATATGTGGAAGCAAAAGAGAGAGCGCGGAGCAAAACAGCATCAAGGAAACAAGTCCTGCGCGCGTTACGTTATCAAATGCAGAATAAGCAAAGGTGAAAATAAAGCTGAGGATCGCAAACGAAACGGTGATAAGGTTTGGAATGACGGCAAAGCGCGTCAGATTTTTCAAAAAATAGGGCTTTGGCAGCTCCGTACGTTTTGCGGCGACATCAACGATAGCGGCATTGCGCCCTGTTGCGAAAACGATCGCCGCGCATTCTCCGTAGCTGATCACGGAGGTCGCGAACAGCAGGTTGGACATTTCCGAATAGGCGAGGTCGCTACGCTGTAAAACGCCTGCACGCTTCGCTGTCGCGGCGTAATTGTCGGTGACAGGACCTTCAAGGACAGCGAGATCGTTCGAACGCAAGATATATGCGTCTGCGGGAACGGTATCCCCTCTTTTGAGGAAGATGATATCCCCGGGAACAAGGAGCTCAGAGGGAATCTGAATACGCATCCCACCGCGCATGACCGTAACGTTTGACGCAAAGCGACTTCGAATCTCACTTTTGTTCTGCAAAGCGAGTATCAAAGCAAAGGCAACGATTGCCGCAAAGGCGACGTAGATCGCCAAAAACAGTAGCGCTTCGGTTGTTGAAAATTTTACGAACGCGCAGATCAAAACGAATAAAGCGGTTATAAGCAAAAGCGACGGCAACAAGAAGGGCAAAGCGGCGTTCCGCTTTCTTTGTAGCGAAATCCTGTTTTTTCCGAATTGACGAAGCTGCTCATCCGCATGCTTTTGTGTGAGACCGACCGCAACATCGACCCCAAGCTCGGTGGTGATCTGCGACAGATCCTTTTTGTACCAAAGTGATTTCATAGATTCTCCCAAAATTTAAGTAGCGTCGGGACGGGAATCAAAGGCTGATAACCTCAAGCTTCCCTGTTTTTCCCGAAAGACGAATCTCAGTAACGGCTTCGCCGTAGCGAACGATGATCTGTTCGGCAATCTTATCCTCAACTGCCGTTTCCATATAGCGGCGCATATTTCTGGCACCGAATTTTTCAGAATAGGATTCCTTTGCGAGCAAAGCCGTAGCCTCCTCATCCCATTTTAAGTTGATCCCGCGCTCTGCTAAAACGTCGCGCAGCTGACCGAGCATAATGAGCGCGATCCTTCCAAAATCATCAATGCTGAGATGGCGGAAGGTGATGATACCGTCTACACGATTGATGAATTCAGGACGCAAAAATCCAAGAAGAGCACGCTCTGTTTTCTCTTCAGCGCGTGAATCGTTGCGCTCTGAAAAACCGATCACGGCAGAGGCCGAGTCAGAGCCCGCATTCGTCGTCATAATGATGACGGTATTTTCAAAATTGACTGTCCTTCCGGAGGCATCGGTCAGTTGACCTGCATCAAGCACCTGCAGAAGAATGTTCAAAACGTCTGGATGCGCCTTCTCAATCTCATCAAACAAAATGACGGAATAAGGACGGCGGCGGATCTTTTCAGTCAACTGTCCTGCCTCATCGTAACCGACGTAACCGGGCGGCGCACCAATGATGCGTGAGACCGAATGCTTCTCCATAAATTCCGACATATCCAGACGGATCAAGCTCTCGGGCTGATCGAACAGCATGCGTGCAAGCACGCGCACCAGCTCTGTTTTGCCGACACCGGTAGGACCTGCAAAAATGAAGGAAACGGGAGCACGGCGAACACAAACACCTGCGCGCTTACGCTTGATCGCGCGGACGACCGTCGAAACAGCGTGATCCTGACCGATGATGCTTTCCTTCAATTGCTCCTCAAGTCCGATGATCTTCTCAAATTCGTTCGCATTCACGGTCGAGGCGGGGACTCCCGTCCAAACCTCAACGACCTTTGCAAGATCGGCGACCGTAACGGTCAGGGTAGCGCACTCCTCTGCTACTGCGGTTTGCTCGTTGATGAGATTCAGCTCACGAACACGCAGATCAGCAAGCAGCTTATACTTTTCTTCGTTCTCTTCGCCTTCCTTTTCCTCCATCGCTTCGATTGTTTGCCGTTCTTCTGCAAGAGCGATCAATTCATCTGCAATTTTTCTCTTTTTATTGAGAGCGGGAGAGGAAAGTGAGATCGCCGACGCGGCCTCGTCCAAAAGATCGATCGCCTTATCGGGAAGATAACGGTCTGTCAGATATCGTTC
>JAFTLE010000055.1 GCA_017452895.1 Clostridia bacterium | reverse complement strand
CGTGCGATCGCCGCGTCGATCGCGCCCTCGGTGACATCAAGCGTCAGAAGCGCGCGGCAAACGGCGGCGTCCCTGTCGGGCGTACACATCAGCCCGTCGTTGTCCCACTCAGCGGAAAGCGCACTTGGGAACGCGGCGTCAAATTTACAGTACAGCTCTTTTACGGTCATAGCTCCTCCAAAAGTGCCGACAGCTCCGCGAGAAGCGTTTGCTCGGCATCGGTATTTTGATATCCCTGCGCCTTCCCCGCCATACGGCGGCGTGCGGCGGTGCGTTTTCGTTCAGCGTCGGCAAGCAAAAGCGGATCACCGCGGTCAAGCAGACCGAGCGTTGCCTCAAGCAGAGAGAGCGTATAGGGCGTGCCCGTATACTCTGCCGCCATACAGGTATAGATCTTATCCCCATCGCGCGTGCGGCGCTCCTCCTTCACGGCGAAGCCCTCCGCCGCGAGGTAGCGGCGCAGCACCTCGGCACGGCTCATCGGCTGAAGGATCAGACGGATTGCCCCGTCCTTCACGAAGGGGGCAGCGGCGAGAATGTCGCGGATCAGCTCCCCGCCCATCCCGCAAATGGCGATATCGGTCAGACCCAGCGACTCCATGCCCGAAAGTCCGTCGGCACGGCGCACCTCGATTTTATCGGAGAGTCCCCTTTGCGCGATATGCGTGCGTGCGGCGGCGACGGGTCCCTCGTTGATATCGGCGGCAAGCGCACGCTCTACCCTGCCGTTTTCGACAAGAAAAAGCGGCAGGTAGGCGTGATCGGTGCCGATGTCGGCAAAAAACGCCCCCTGCCGCACCAAGGATGCCGCCGCGCGAAGACGCGCGTCAAGTACGGTCCTTTTTTCCACGGTCTTATTTCTTGCTTGCGAGATAATCGTTGATCTTCTTAACGAGCGCGTCAGCGTCGGTGCCGTGTACGGCGCACGCCTGCTCAATGCTCTCACCGCGTGCGGAGGGGCAACCGAGGCAGTGCATACCGATCTCAAAGAAGAACTGCGCGGTCTCGACCTCAGCATCGAGAATTTCACCGATTAAGGATTCTTTCGTTACTACCATCATAAGTACCAGCCTTTCATACGATATTACGATTCTATTATATCTACAAAGCGGGAAAAAGTCAAGGCGGCGCGCCGTTTTTTTCGCTGAAAAAATCTTGAAAAAAGTTTATTTTTTTTGCAAAAGGTATAGACTTTTCAAGATTTTGTTGGTATAATATAGAAAAGTGCACAAACACGCACTGATTTTTACAGTATATAACTGTTTTGGAGGAAAAAATTATGGCAAACGAAGCTTCCGTCCTTGATGCGTTCAAGGAAAATCAGGAAACGACCGTTATCGACACCAATAAAAAGATGCGTGTCGGTATCATCGGTACCGGTTGGATCGCTGACGCTCATATCAAGAGCTATAAGAATCAGCCCGACGTTGAGATCGTTGCAGGTGCCGATCTTATTCCCGGCAAGGCAGAGGCCTTCTTTAAAAAGCACGGCGTTGAAGGTGTAAAGACCAACTACAAGGATCACGCCGAGATGCTCGCTGACAAGTCGCTCGCACTCGACGCGGTCAGCATTTGTACGTACAACCGTCAGCACGCTAACTGCGCGATCGATGCACTGAACGCAGGCATCCACGTTATGCTTGAGAAGCCCTTCACCGTCACGCTTGACGAGGCTGTCGAGGTCATGCGCGCTGAGAAAAAGTCGGGTAAGGTTTTATCCATCGGCTTCCAGCCCCGTCTTGACGAGAATATGCAGATGATCAAAAAGATCGTGGAGTCGGGTGAGCTTGGTCAGATCTACTACATCCAGACCGGTGGCGGCCGCCGCCGCGGTATTCCGACGCCGTTCGGTACCACCTTTATCGAGGACAAGACCGCAGGTCTCGGCGCACTTGCCGATATCGGCTGCTACTCGCTCGATATGGTGCTGAATGCGATCGGCTATCCGAAGCCCCTGACGGTTTCGGGCTACAAGTCGGCATTCTTCGGCACCGATCCGAAGTACTCCAACTATGTAGCAACGGGACATCCCGAGTATGCCGCTCTGTTCGGCGTTGACGACTTTGCCGCTGCATTCATAAGACTTGAGGGCGGTATCGTTCTCGACTTCCGTATTGCGTGGGCAATGAATATGGACACCCCCGGTGACACGATCATCCTCGGTACCAAGGGCGGTCTGCGCATCCCCTCGACCGAGTGCTGGAACGGCTCGGTCGGCGGTCCTATGAAGATCTATCACGAGGTTGCAGGCAGCCAGGTCGTGACCGAGATCCCGATCATCCCGATGAATGGTCCGTCTCTGTTCGACCGTAAGATCCGTACCTTCCTTGACGCTTGCAAGAACGGCACTCCTGCTCCCGTACCGTCCTCTCAGATCCTGTACAACCAGGCGATCCTCGACGCGATTGCAAAGTCCGCGACGATCGGCAAGGAAGTCGAGGTCGAGATTCCCGAAGTCTAATTCAAAAGAAAAAACGCATCAGGCTCGCTTGGTGCGTTTTTTGAAGGTATTTATGGCAAATGAAGCATCTATCCTTGACGCGTTCAAGGAAAATCAGGAAACCACCGTCGTTAATACCACACGGAAAATGCGCATCGGTATCATCGGCACGGGCGGCATTGCGTATGCGATCGATAGCGCCCCTCCGGAATCCGCGGAAACCTGCGTCTTTCATTTGTCTGATATGTAAATCAAACCTTACAAAAGGCGGCAAAGCTTTTCTTTGTCGCCTTTTTGTCTTGACTTTTTTCGCGGTTTGTGCTACACTTTCGCTCGGGACTAAAAAAGGAGGAGACGCTATGAAGAAAAACACGCTGTTCAAAACCGGACTTTGTGACGGTATTCCGATCGCGCTCGGATATCTTTCGGTCTCCTTCGGCTTCGGCATCTCGGCGGTCAACGCGGGGCTCTCTCCCTTGGCGGCGGTGCTCACCTCACTCACCAACGTGACCTCGGCAGGTCAGGTGGCGGGGCTTGCGATCATGGCGCCCGAGACGGGGGTCTTAACGCTTTTGTCACTCGCCACGGTGCTGGAGATGATCCTGACGCAGTTTACCATCAACATCCGCTATTTTTTGATGAGCCTTTCGCTCTCGCAGCGGCTTGACCGCAGCTTTACCCTGCGCCACCGCTTCCTCGCCTCCTTCGGCATTACCGACGAGGTGTTCGGCGTTGCCTCCTCGAAAAAAGAGCCGTTAAAGCCGATCTATATGTACGGACTCATTCTTCTGCCCGTGCTTGGCTGGACGCTCGGCACGCTCCTCGGCTCGGTTGCGGGCAGTATTCTGCCTGACGGTTTGAAATATGCGCTCGGCATTGCCATTTACGGTATGTTCGTTGCGATCGTCGTGCCGCCCGCAAAGCGGGATCGCGGCGTGCTGTGCGCCTCGCTTTTAGCGATCGCCGTGAGTTGTCTTATCGCTTATATTCCGATTTTTTCGTTCATTACCTCGGGCTTTGCCATCATCATCGCCGCGCTGATCGCGTCGGCGGTCGCGGCGTATTTCTTCCCGATCCGTGAGGATGAAGATGGGGGTGACGCCGCGTGAAGATCACCCTCGTGATCGCCGCCTATATTCTCATTATGGCGGCAGTTACCTACCTCATCCGTATGGCACCCTTCGTGCTGTTCCGCAAGAAAATCCGCTCGCGCTTTTTACGCAGTATGCTCTACTATTTGCCCTACGCGGTGCTGAGCGCGATGGTCATTCCCGCCGTCTTTTCCTCGACGGGGAGCCTTCTCACCGCCGTCGTGGGCCTTGCCGTTGCGATCCTGCTTGCGGTCTTCAACCGCTCGCTACTCGTCGTTGCCCTCGGCGCATCTTCGGCGGCGTACCTGACGGGACTGCTTTTGCAGTTGTTTCAATAAAAAGCAACCAAAAACGCCTCACGTTGTGTGAGGCGTTTTTGGTTACTTTTCCGTCAGCTCCGACAGATCATACGGCGTTCTTTGGTAAACCGAATAGTTCAGCCAATTGGAGAACAGAAGGTTTGCGTGCGAGCGCCAGCGGTTGATCGGGATCTCGCCCGGATCGTCGTTCGGGAAGTAGTTATAGGGCACGTCAATCGAAAGACCGCGGCCGACGTCGCGCTGATACTCCCGCGCGAGGGTGTCGTTGTCGTACTCCGAATGCCCCGTGACGAAGACGCGGCGGCAATCGTGGCTTGCCGCGAGGTAAACGCCCGCCTCCTTCGATACCGCGAGGACGTCGAGGTCGGGACACTTTTGCAGATCCTCCAAGCGCACCTCGGTGTGGCGGGAGTGGGGGGCGAGGAAGGTCTCGTCAAAGCCGCGCACCAAGGGATGGCGAAAGTCAAGCGTCTCGTGCGGGTAGATGCCGAACATCTTCTGCTTCAGCGGATGCTTTTCAATATTGTAATGGTAGTAAAGCGCCGCCTGCGCCGCCCAGCAGATGTGAAAGGTGGAGTAGACGTTGGTCTTCGACCATTTCATAATGGCGCAAAGCTCCTCCCAATAGCTGACGTCGAAGAAGTTGAGCGTCTCCACGGGCGCACCCGTGATGATGAGTCCGTCAAAGCATTCGCTCTTGACGTCGCTGAAGTTCTTGTAGAAGGCCTTCATATGCTCCGCCGAAGTGTTCGTGGACTTGTAGGTCTCGGTCTGCAGGAGCGTCAGCTCAATCTGCAGGGGGGTGTTCGAGAGCAGACGGATCAGCTGGGTCTCGGTGGTGATCTTCGTCGGCATCAGGTTGAGAATGGCAATGCGAAGCGGACGGATGTCCTGCGTGACTGCACGCTTTTCATCCATCACGAAGATATATTCGTTTTCAAGCACGCCCCGCGCGGGGAGCTGCTCGGGAATTCTGATCGGCATAGACTTTTCCTTTGCTTTTGAGATTATGGATATTGTATCACAAAAATGAAGAAGAGTCAAGAGAAATTGAAAAGGACTGCCTTAATTTGCGTTAAGACAGTCCTTATATTACTTATTTCGTGCCGAAGAGACGGTCGCCCGCGTCGCCAAGCCCCGGGAGAATATAGCCGTGCTCGTTGAGGCAGCGGTCGAGCGTCGAAACGTAGATGTCGACGTCTGGGTGCGCCTCAGCAACCCTGGAAAGCCCCTCAGGCGCACCGATGATCGCCATAAACTTGATGTGTCGACAGCCCTTTTCCTTCAAAAGACGGATCGCGTCGCAGGCACTGCCGCCCGTTGCGAGCATCGGGTCGACGAGCAGGACGAGCTTGTCCTCAATGCCCTGCGGCAGCTTGCAGTAATAGGTGTCGGGCTGCAGCGTTTCCTCATTGCGGCACATACCGATATGTCCAACCCTTGCCGATGGGAAAAGAACGTGAATGCCGTTGACCATACCGAGCCCTGCGCGGAGGATCGGAACGATGACGATCGAATTGTCCTTGACGACCGTCTGCGTGCAGATCTCCAGCGGCGTTTTTACCTCGATCTTTGTCGTGGGGACACCGTCCTTGAGGCTCTCGTAGGTCATAAGCGTGGTGATCTCCTCCACCAGCTCACGGAATTCCTTCATGCTGGTGCGCTCGTCACGCAGGATCGCGATCTTGTGACGGATCAGCGGATGGTCAAAAACGACGACGTTTTTATAATCTTTCACGGCACTTCCCTCTTATACTTTCTTAAATTTATGGAGCAGAACGTTGACGATGATGCCGAGGATCAGGGCGCATGCGATCGAGGTGATGATGACCTTGCCGATCGACATTGCCATACCGCCAATACCCGTGATCAGAATGACCGAGACGGTGAAGAGGTTTGCGTGATCCTCAAGATCAACCCTCTGAATCATCTTCAGACCCGATACGGCAATGAAGCCGTACAGCGTGATGCAAACGCCGCCCATTACACAGCCGGGGATCGAATCGAGGAAGGCGACGAAGGGCGAGATGAAGGAGATCAGCACCGCGAGGAGCGCGGTCGCCGTAATGGTGGCAACCGATGCGTTGCGCGTGATCGCGACACAACCGACCGACTCACCGTAGGTGGTGTTGGGGCAACCGCCGAAGAAGGCACCCGCGATCGAGCCGACGCCGTCGCCAAGCAGGGTGCGGTCGAGTCCCGGGTCCTCCAGAAGATCCTTGCCAATGATGCTCGAAAGGTTCTTATGGTCTGCAATATGCTCTGCAAATACGACGAAGGCGACGGGGATATAGGCTACGGCGATCGTTGCAAGATAGCTCCATTCAAAGGACTTCACGCCCTTAAAGGCTTCAACGAAGGTGAATTCGGGCAGAGCAACGAAGGTCTTGACGCCGACACCGTCCTCAACCAATGCACGGAAGGGGGCAAGATCGATGACCTTCAACGCGTCGACCCCGGCGGCGTAGCCGATCGCGGTAAACAAAAGTGCCAAGGCATAGCCCGAAAGCACGCCGATGATGAAGGGGATCAGCTTCGTCATCTTCTTGCCGTAGGTCGAGCAAAGCACGACAACGAGCAGCGTGACGATCGCGCAGATGAAGGATACCCAGATGCTGCCCGACATAATGAATTCGCCGTTTTTCGTCTGCGGTCCGTAGGAGAAGACGTCCTTCACGGCGGCAGATGCGAGCGAAAGACCGATCAAGGCAACCGTGGGGCCGATGACGGCGACGGGCATCAGCTTATTGATCCAGCCGACACCGACGAATTTGATCACGAGCGCGATCACAACGTAAACGAGACCTGCAAAGAGCGCACCGATCACAAGCCCGAGGTAGCCGAGGGCCTGACTGCCCATAGAGACGGCACCTGCGAATGCCGCGGACATCGAGCCGATGAACGCGAAGGATGAGCCGAGGAATACAGGGCTACGGAATTTGGTAAAGAGCTGATACACGATGGTGCCCACGCCGGCGCCGAAGAGTGCGGCGGATGCGGACATACCGTTACCGACGATCGCGGGAACTGCGATGGTTGCGGCGATGATTGCCAGAAGCTGTTGAATTGCGAAAACGAGAAGTTTGCCAAAACGGGGTCTGTCATGAATGCCATAGATCAGATTGTTTTCCATTTTTTATCCTCCTGTTTTTGAAAAACGCCGCAAAGCGGTTTTTGTTTCTCCAATTTTATATTATACCACAGAAAAATGAAAAAGTCAAATTTTGTCGGGATTTTCCCGGTTGATTTTGTAGGCGTGAAGGATGCACGCCGAGGCGTGATGCCATACAAAGCGCGGTGCGCGTTGATTTCATGCGCCCTTGGCGATTCCATACCAAGAATGCGGCTTGGATAAAAAAAATCCGAGAACATCGTTCTCGGATTTTTTGGTGGAGATAAGCGGGATCGAACCGCTGACCTCTTGAATGCCATTCAAGCGCTCTCCCAGCTGAGCTATACCCCCGTACAATTATATGATAACCGATCAATGCGTTTTTGTCAAGTCTTTTTTCAAGAGGCTCAAAATCTCTGAAATAACAAAATTTACCGAGAAAGTTTTTTGATATTTTTTAAAAAACACTTTCCTTTTTCCGCAACATATAGTATAATAAATATAGAATCCAAACAGGAGGTAATTCACATGGCAAAATCCGCATCCCTGACCGGTACATATGAGGCGCTACCGAAGATCGTAAAGATCCTGCTTCAGCTCTTCCTCGGTTCTGTGATCGGCGGTATTTACCGTATCGTCCGTTTTCTTGAGACCGGTAATATCGTAACGCTCATCGTCGGTATTCTTGTGCTGGTGACCGGCGTTGGCAACTTCGTTGCGTGGGTCGTCGACCTCGTGACCGAGATCACGTCGAATCGCATCACTGTTCTGGCAGATTAAAGCAAACGCCCAAAACGGGCGTTTTCTTTTGACTTTTTTTCATTTTCCTCTTGCTTTTTTGAAAAAGCTATGATATACTATGTGGGTGTATAGGGGTATAGCTCAGTTGGTAGAGTACTGGTCTCCAAAACCATGGGTCGTGGGTTCGAGTCCTTCTGCCCCTGCCATATGAAGACACCATTGAAATCCGAACCCTCAAAGTTCGAATGACAATGGTGTCTTCTTATTTTTCCATTTATTTAAGCGGCTTTTAGAAGTCGCTTTTTTAATTTTTATATCGGACTACAAAATAGAAAAACTCAAAATCGGCAAACAGTTCAAATCAAAAGATTATTTTCGAACCCCCATAGTCCGATTACTCATTATCAGAATTTCCGAATATTGCTGAATATTCACGTTCTTTTT
>JAFTLE010000054.1 GCA_017452895.1 Clostridia bacterium | reverse complement strand
GCAGGGCAAGCGTGAGGAAGCCGAGGAAATGAAAAAGAAGGTCGCAGAGGGTGCGGCGCGGCTGGCAGAGCTTGAAAAGGCAGAGCCCGAATACGAGGAAAAGATCAAGCGGATCATGATGACGATCCCGAATATCATTGACCCGTCGGTTCCGATCGGTAAGGATGACAGCGAGAACGTTGAGGTACAGCGTTACGGCGAGCCGACCGTTCCCGATTATGAGATCCCCTACCACACCGAGATCATGGAGTCGATGGACGGCATCGACCTCGACGCGGCACGCCGCGTTGCGGGCAACGGCTTCTATTATCTGATGGGCGATATCGCGCGTCTGCACTCCGCTGTTATCTCCTACGCGCGTGACTTTATGATCGGCCGCGGCTTTACCTACTGCGTGCCGCCCTTTATGATCCGCGCTGACGTCGTAACCGGCGTGATGTCCTTTGCCGAGATGGATGCGATGATGTATAAGATCGAGGGCGAGGACCTCTATCTGATCGGTACGTCCGAGCATTCGATGATCGGTAAGTTTATCGACACCATCCTTCCCGAGGAGAAGCTCCCCTACACGCTGACGAGCTATTCCCCCTGCTTCCGCAAGGAGAAGGGCGCACACGGCATCGAGGAGCGCGGTGTTTATCGCATCCACCAGTTTGAGAAGCAGGAAATGATCGTTGTTTGTAAGCCCGAGGATAGCAAGGCGTGGTTTGACAAGCTCTGGCAGAACACGGTCGATCTGTTCCGCTCGATGGATATTCCCGTCCGCACGCTTGAGTGCTGCTCGGGTGACCTTGCCGATCTGAAGGTCAAGTCGGTCGATATCGAGGCGTGGTCGCCCCGTCAGAAGAAATACTTCGAGGTCGGCTCCTGCTCAAACCTCGGCGACGCGCAGGCACGCCGCCTGAAGATCCGTGTCAACGGCAAAAACGGCAAGTATTTCGCGCACACGCTGAACAATACCGTCGTCGCTCCGCCCCGTATGCTGATCGCCTTCCTTGAAAACCATCTGCAGGCAGACGGCAGCGTCACCATCCCCGAGGTGCTGCGTCCTTATATGGGCGGTGCCGAGGTCATTGGTAAGAAGAACTGACGGAAATCGGGGGTCTTTTGAAAAAGTCCCCCGCGCCCCCCAAAACGCTTGGGGAAAATATAAAAGGGCTCTTTACAAAAAGAGTCCTTTTTCCTTTCTCCGAAAGGTTTTCGGTGAGGGGTGCGGGGAGGCACCTTTTTCAAAAGGTGCCTCCCCGTCAAACCTTATTTCTTCTTCGTGCTTCGCTCGTGGATCAGCGCAAGACCGCGTAAAGCAAGGGTCTCGTCATACCCGATCGCGGTGTCGCAGGCGGGCAGAACGTCACGAATGACGTCGCCCGTGGCAAGCACGGTGGCAAACGGTACGCCAAGCTCGCGCTCCATACGCGCGATCATTCCGTCAAGCATAGCGGCGGTGCCGTAAAGACTGCCGCTTTTCATGCTCTCCGCCGTCGTCGTGCCGATGCATTTGGCGGGCGCACCCGTGGCGACCGAGGGCAAAAGACTTGCCGCGGCGGAAAGCGCCGCCGAGGAAAGTGCGATCCCCGGCGCGATGGCGCAGCCGAGATACGCGCCGTCCCCACCCAGCACCGAGAACGCCGTCGCCGTTCCCGCGTCGATCAGAAGCAGGGGCGTCGGATAGTCCGCCGCAGCTGCGACCGCCGAGCAAACGAGATCGGTGCCGAGCTGTGCGGGATCCTCAATGCGGATGTGAAGCCCCGTCTTGGTGCCGCATCCAACCACGCGCACGCGCGCGTCGGTGAGCCTTCCAAGTGCGGCGATCACCGTGTCGGTCAGCGTCGGCACGACCGATGCGAGGATCACGCCGTCAAAATTTGTAAAGCAAACGTTACGTAAAGCAAGCACGTCGCGGAAGAGCAGGGCGTATTCGTCAGCCGATCGCTCTGCCGTCACCACGCTCGCCTCCGCCACGACAGCGGTGCCGTCCATACAGCCGAGCGTGATCTCACGGTTGCGGATCAGTACGGCGAGGATCATGCCTTGATCCCCAGCGTTTTCTTGGAAATGAGGATAACGCGCTGGATCGTCGGTGCCAGCACCATGTTGATGGCAAATTCAAGCAGGAAATTCGTGCCCGCCATCACCAGGATCAAGAAGGCGATGGCAGAGGTCTCCGTTCCCGCAAGCGCCAGCGTCGTATTCTTAAAGAAGATCGCCATGCCAAGCACGAAAATACCCGTGTTGGTGATGGGGGCGACCGCCCCCGCAAGCACTGCGGCAAGCGCGCGGCGCTCGGGCGTCAGAATTCTGTGCGTGACGTTGCCGTTTGCGTCCTCGATCTGTGCGATCAGCCGCTTCCGTGTGAACAGGCGGTAAACCGCGCCCGATGCCGCACCTGCGGCGATCGCCTTACCGAAGCAGAGAAGGACGGTGGCAACCGCATTCTCCTGCATCAGCAGCTGAATGAAGCCGCCGTCAAGGTTTGCCATTCCCTGAATAAAGACGACAAGCCCGAACACGAAGCCGAGAAATGCACCCGAGCCAACGCCGTAAAGCGCCGCGCCAAGCACGATCGGCACGAGCGTGAGCGTGATGCTGACCGCCCCGATGCGAATGTAGCCCGAAACGAACTGCAATACGACGATGATGGCGGACAGGATCGCAAGAACGACCAATTGTTGCGTTTCAATTCTTTTCTTTTTCATTTTCTTCTCCTACTGCCGTTCCCACATCACGGTGGGATACAGCGTAAAAATATTCCGACGTCCGTCGGTGACGATATTATAACAGAAAAAAGAGAGAAATGCAAGAGGGGAACGGGGGACTTTTAAAAAAGTCCCCCGCGCCCTTCAAAATCTTCAATGGGAAAAGAAAAAGGACACCCATCACAGGCATCCTTAAAAATCCCTTGCACGTTTTTGAAAGAGCGCGAGAGAGCTTTTTGAAAAAAGTTCTCTCGCATTGTTTTTCTATCTCACTCTTCGTAGTCGTAGCCGCTTTGGGCGAAAAGGTACGTGCCCATTTTTATAAAAAAGAAGCTATGATATCAGTGTAAAACCTTTTGACAAGGTGAATGAGAGATGGTATAATGAAGGGGAAGCGAAAATGCAAAGCTTACAGGACAGAGACTTAAAGGGCGACAGCGTAAAATGGAAAAATTGGACGTCGGCTTTGATTTCCACGACTTGCACGGAATGTGCAAGAAAGCACGGAACGGTTTTTCCGTTTGACGTGGATGAAACGCAATACGTTCCTGCACACATCAACGGGCAGTGCAAAATCGTTCCGATGAGAACGAAACAGGTCGGGACGGCAACCGATGACGGTGTTTTCGGTGCGGACGTTTATTTGATACATGAAAGTGTTCTTCCGGACAATTATATTTCTAAAGAGGAAGCTCTTGATATGGGTTGGGATTCTTTGGCAGGAAACCTTTCCGTGGTTGCACCCGGGAAGACGATCTATCAGAAGCATCAAAACAGATATGGCATGCTCCCCTCTGCACCCGGAAGAAGCTGGTATGAAGCGGATATAAATTATTACGGCGGATACAGGGGGCACGACAGGATTCTGTTTTCAAACGACGGATTGGTTTTCGTGTCGTACGATCACTATAAAACATACTACGAGATCGTGAGAGGAAAATAAAATGAACGAAAAAGCAAGAGAGTACACGATTGACTTTACGAACGTAAAGTATTATCTTGAAATGCACGCGGTCATCCGCGATTCGCTCGGCTTTCCCGCATACTACGGTTGCAATTGGGATGCCTGTTGGGATTGCTTGACTGAAAGAGCCAATCAACCCATTCACGTCCGAATCGTCGGGCTTGAAACGATACGGCAAGAGAAATTTGACGGTGAGGCAGAGGTTTTTCTTGACATTCTCAAGAAATTTAAGCATTACAGAAACGACAAATACGCGGATCACATTCAAATTGAGATCATTAACACAAAAACGGGGAAGATGACGGCGGTAGAATGATAAAAAGGACTCCCATTCGGGAGTCCTTAAAAAATCTTCTTTCAGAGTTTTTGAAAGAGCGCGAGAGAGCTTTTTGAAAAAAGTTCTCTCGCATTTCTTTTTTTCTTTTCTTTTTATCCCTCGTAGTCGTAGCCGCTTTTGAGCGCCTTGAGGTTGACCTCGAGAAGCTCTGCGCGCTTTGCCGAAACGACCTTTTTGAGAGCCGCCTCAAGGCAGTCTGCGCCAAGGCCGGTCTCCTTCATCATCTTACCCATCAGCACCATGTTGGCGAGGGTGGGGTAGCCTGCATCCTGCGCCATCTTGGTGGCGGGGATGTAGAAGGCGTCGACGTCGGTGCGCTCGACCTTACGGGCGATGAGCGTCGAGTCGATGAAGATCTTGCCGCCGGGGACGGTGGCGTTTTCATACTTATCGAGTGAGGGCAGATTCATAACCATCAGCACGTCGGGGTTTGCGACGATCGGCGAGCCGACGGGCTCGTCGCTGATGATGATGCTGCAGTTGGCAGTACCGCCGCGCATTTCGGGGCCGTAGGAGGGCAGCCAGCTGACCTGCTTGCCCGAGAGAAGCCCCCCGTAAGCGAGAAATTTACCTGCGAACAGGACACCCTGTCCGCCAAAGCCTGCGATCAGAATTTGCGTCGTCATGCCTGTTCCTCCTCCTTCGATCTGTCCTTATATACGCCGAGCGGATAGTAGGGGATCATCTTCTCGTCGATCCACTGCAAAGCCGCCTCGGGCGTTTTGCCCCAGTTGGTGGGACACGAGGAAACGACCTCAACGAGCGAGAAGCCGCGGCCCTCAACCTGATTCTGGAAGGCACGCTTGATCGCCTTCTTCGCGTTTCTGACGTTCTTGACGTTGTTGACGGCAACGCGCTCGACGTAGTAGGGCGCGTCAAGCGAGGAGAGAAGCTCTGACACCTTGATCGGAAGTCCGACGGTTGCAACGTCGCGTCCGTAGGGCGAGGTCTGCGTGACCTGCCCGGGGAGCGAGGTCGGTGCCATCTGACCGCCCGTCATACCGTAGATCGCGTTGTTGACGAAGATGATGGTGATGTTCTCGTTACGCGTAGCGGCGTGTACCGTCTCCGCCATACCGATCGACGCGAGGTCGCCATCCCCCTGATAAGTAAAGATAATATGATCGGGCATACAGCGCTTCAGACCCGTTGCGACGGCAGGTGCGCGGCCGTGTGCCGCCTCTACCATATCGCACGCGAAATAGTCGTATGCCATAACGGCACAGCCGACGGGCGCAACGCCAACGGTGCGGCCCTCGATGTCAAGCTCGTCAATTGCCTCGGCAACCAGACGGTGAATGATACCGTGGGTACAGCCGGGGCAGTAGTGGAAGGGCTTGTCGGTCAATGCCTTCGGTTTTTCAAAAACTGTCATGCTTCGCACTCTCCTTTCAGCTTGTTCAGCGCGTCAAGCACCTCTTCGGGCGAGGGGATCATACCGCCTGCGCGGTTGCAAAGATGCACGGGGCGGCGGCAAGCGGTTGCCAGACGCAGGTCCTCGATCATCTGTCCCATCGAAAGCTCGACCGAAAGGAAGCCCTTGACCTGCTCCGCAGCCTTCGCCAGCACGTCCTTCGGGAAGGGCCAGAGGGTGATCGGACGGATCATACCGACCTTTAACCCGCGTGCGCGCGCGGCGTTGACGGCGTTCTTCGATACGCGTGCGGCGATACCGAACGCGACGACGCAGTACTCGGCATCCTCCATCTTATAGGACTCGTAGAGCACCTCGTTTTCTTCGATGGTCTTGTAGCGCTCGTAGCGCTCAAAGTTGGTGCGCTCCAGCTCCTCGGGATTGAGGTAGAGCGAGTTGATGATATTGTGCTTGCGCTCCTTCTTCGTACCCGTGACCGCCCAGGGCTTTTCCACCTTCGATTCGCTCGGCTCGGGCAGCTCAACGGGCTCCATCATCTGTCCCATCGTACCGTCTGCCAGAAGCATTGCGGGCATTCTGTACTTTTCGGCAAGCTCAAACGCCTTCGCCGTCATATCCGCCATCTCCTGCACCGAAGAGGGAGCCAGAACGATCAGACGGTAGTCGCCGTGACCGCCGCCCTTGGTTGCCTGGAAATAGTCGGACTGAGAGGGCTGAATACCGCCAAGACCCGGTCCGCCGCGCTGTACGTTGACGATCAGCGCAGGCAGGTCAGCACCCGCGATGTAGGAGATTCCCTCCTGCTTCAGCGAAACGCCGGGGGAGGAGGAGGACGTCATCACGCGGAAGCCCGCGCCTGCAACGCCGTAAACCATATTGATCGCAGAGATCTCGCTTTCTGCCTGAAGGAAGACACCGCCGATCTTCGGCATACGCTTCGCCATGTAAGCGGCGATCTCGGTCTGGGGAGTGATCGGGTAGCCGAAGTAGTGGCGGCAGCCTGCGAGAATCGCGGCCTCCGCAATCGCCTCGTTACCCTTCATTAACACCTTATCTGCCATATTGACACCTCTTACTTTTCAACCGTGATGACACAGTCGGGGCACATCGTCGCGCAGAATGCACAGCCGATGCAAGCCGCCTGATCCGTGATCTCAGCGGGTGAATGTCCTTTCTGATTGATTTTGTCCCGTGCGATCACGAGCAAATGCTTGGGGCAAGCGGAAACGCAAAGCCCGCAGCCCTTACAAAGATCCACGGAAAAGCTTACTTTTGCCATTTCTCTTCTCCTTTGATATCAAAATATTTGCTTTGCAGAGTCAGGGGGAATACACCGTCAAGCTCCCGCGCGATCTCAGCCTCCGCCGCCGAAAAGCAAATCGGAAGTCCCGAAAGCTCCGCGAGCTCAGCCATAGCCGCCTCGGTCCTCAGGAGCGTGTCCGCATTCGAAAGCTCCCCGAGGTTTGAGTTGTTGACGATCCCCGTGAAGGGGATGCCGCCCGCTGCCTCGATCTCACGCATGACCTCAAGGGCGTCCGCAGGGGTCTTCGTCAGCGGACGGTGAAGGTTGGCGACGAAGAGCATCTCGTAGTCGTTTTCCTCAAGGATCATCGGTGCGTAGCGGCCGAGCGCGTATGCGCCGCGGTCGTCGCCGCCGACGTCAAGCACCGCGTAGCGGTCGCGCCGCGCGACCAGCTCGTAGACCTCACGCGGGAGGGCGGGCAGGTCGACGTTCGTGTTCGCATAGGCGGGGGAGATCAGCGGAATGCCCGCGCGTGCAAGCAGCTCTGCCGAGTCCTTCGTGCGGAAATAGGGGTTGACGATGTCAAGGTCGGCGATCGTGACCGCCTGCCCTTGCTCTGCAAGATGTAAAGCGAAGTTTACAGCAAGATTGGTCTTGCCGCTGCCGTAATGCCCCGCGAACAGGGTCACACGGCGAGGGGTATACTCGAATTTTTTCATCAGATGACCTTGTGGCACCAGCCGAGCTTGTCGTCAGCCTTGCCCCACTGAATAGCGGTCAGCTCATCGTAAAGCTTCTGGGTCAGCGAGCCGATCTTGCCGCCCGTGACGGTGTATTCGGCATCCTTGTAGCAGAGCTTACCGATCGGAGAGACGACGGCGGCAGTACCTGTGCCCCACGCCTCCTCAAGCGTGCCGTCCTTCGCGGCGGCGAGCAGCTCGTCAATCGAGAACAAACGCTCCTCAACCACGTAGCCCCAGCCCCTCAGAAGCTCAATGCAGGACTTACGGGTAATACCGGGCAGGACCGAGCCTGTCAGGGCGGGGGTCACGATCTTTCCCGCAACCTTGAACATAACGTTCATGCTGCCGACCTCCTCGACGTACTTGCGCTCAACGCCGTCGAGCCAAAGCACCTGCGTGTAGCCCTTCGCCTCAGCACGTGCGCCTGCGCGAAGGCTTGCCGCGTAGTTGCCGCCGCACTTTGCGTAGCCCGTACCGCCGCGAACTGCACGAACGTCCTCATCCTCAATGATGATCTTAACGGGATTCAGTCCCTCCGCATAATATGCGCCAACCGGCGAGTAGATGATGACGAAGGTCGCGCTATGTACCTTGTGTACGCCGAGGTGCGGGTCAGCACCGTACATAAAGGGACGCAGGTAGAGTGAGGTTCCTTCGCTGTGGGGGACCCAATCCTTTTCCAGCGCAACGAGGGTGTCCAGCGCCTTGAGAGCAAATTCCTCGTCAAGCTGCGGCAGGCAAAGACGCTCTGCCGAGTTGTTCATACGGCGGATGTTTTCCATCGGGCGGAACATCGTGATATCGCCGTTTTCGTTACGGTATGCCTTCATTCCCTCAAAGATCTCGGTTCCGTAGTGAAGCACCGAGCTTGCGGGGTCGAGCGCGATCGGTCCGTAGGGAACGATTCGGGGATCGTACCAGCCACGCTCCTCGGAGTAATCCATCAGAAACATATGGTCGGTAAAGATCTTACCGAAGCCGAGCTTGCTTTCGTCGGTCGGCTTTGCCTTGGGGGCTGTCGTTTTTGTGATCTTAATTTCCATTTTGTAAATCTTCCTTTACAATTTATTTCTTTGTATCTTTCCGCTCGTGGTCTTCGGCAGCTCATCGCGGAAGACGACGATGCGGGGGTACTTATAGGGAGCGGTACGTTCCTTGACGTAGTTCTGGATCTCCTTTTTCAGCTCGTCGGACGCGACCGTGCCGCGCGTCAGCACGATGCTTGCCTTAACGACCTGCCCGCGCAGCTCGTCAGGCGCGGCGGAAACGCCGCATTCGAGGACATAGGGAAGCTCCATAATGACGTTTTCAATCTCAAACGGACCGATGCGGTAGCCCGAGGACTTGATCAGGTCGTCGGTACGGCCGACGTACCAGAAGTAGCCGTCCTCGTCACGCCACGCGGTGTCCCCCGTGTGGTAGTAGCCGTCGTGCCAGCACTCCACGGTGCGCTCGGCGTTGTTGTAATAGCCCGTAAAGAGTCCGGGGGGCACGCCGTCGGCGATATTGATACAGATCTCACCGACCTCACCGTCGGCAACGGCGTTGCCGTCAGCGTTGAGCAGGGCGATCTTATAAAGCGGTGCGGGCTTACCCATCGAGCCGAGCCGCGCCCTCGTACCGACGAGGTTTGCGACGGCACAGGTGGTCTCGGTCTGCCCGAAGCCCTCCATGATCTGCAGCCCCGTTGCCGCCTCAAATTGACGGAAGACCTCGGGGTTGAGCGCCTCACCCGCTGTGGTCATATGTTGGATCGAGGAGAGGTCGAAGCGACCGATATCCTCCTTGACCATCATACGCAGCATCGTCGGGGGTGCGCAGAAGGTGGTGATGCGGTATTTCGCAAACATCGGCAAAATATCCTCCGCATCAAAGCGGTCGAAGTCGTAGACGAAGATCGGTGCCTCACACAGCCACTGACCGTAGATCTTACCCCACGCCGCCTTCGCCCAGCCCGTATCCGAGATGGTGAAGTGCAGTCCGTCGGGGTCGACACAGTGCCAATACTTGGCGGTGTGGAAGTGACCGAGCGGATATTTGTAATTGTGCATCGCGAGCTTCGGGTTGCCCGAGGTGCCAGAGGTGAAGTACATCATCATCAGCGCATCACCCGCAGGGGTGTCCGCGGTGCGTGCGAATTTACCCGTAAAGAGGGCGTATTCGCTGTCGAAGTCCTGCCAGCCGTCCTTTATGCCGCCGACCAAGACCTTCGTCTTCAGGCAGGGGCATTTCTCCGCGGCAAGCTCCACCTCGTGCGCGACGTCGCCGTCAGCCGTACAAACGACCGCCTTGATGCCCGCCGACTCAATGCGGTAGGACAGGTCGTGCTCCTTCAGCTGGTTCGGTGCGGGGATGTAAACGGCACCGAGCTTCATGAGTCCGAGCAGGGCAAACCAGAATTGATAGTGTCGCTTCAGGATCAGAAGCACCTTATCGCCCTTTTCAATGCCGAGCGAGCGGAAGTAGTTTGCCGCCTGACTCGACGCACGCTTCAGATCCCCGAAGGTGAAGCGACGCTCGACCTTGTTTTTGTCAACGTGGAGCATCGCGAGCTTGTTCGGCTGCTCACGCCCCAGCTTGTCAATGATATCGAATGCGAAGTGGAAGCGGTCAAGATTCTCGAAGGAGAGATCCTTCAGGGCACCGTCAGCGTCCTCGGTGACCTTGATGAAGTCCTCCCAGACAAATTTCCGCTTCGGCGCGAAGCGCTGGGGAAGCGTCGTGAACTCACGCACACCGCTGTGCGTCAGATTCGAGATCGGCTCACCCGCTGGGTTCAGTACAATCGCGTAGAAGATACAGTCAACTCCGCCGATGGCAAGCATACCGTGCGGCGTGTCACTGTCGTAGTAGATGCTATCACCCTCGTGCAGGATCTCAACGTGGTCGCCGATCTGTACCTTCAGGGTGCCGCTGACGACGATATCGCACTCCTGCCCCTCGTGCGTGGTCAGCTCGATCGGGCGGTCCTGCGCCTGCTCATCATACGCCGAAACGACGTAAAGCGGCTCTGCAATGCGGTTTTTGAAGGAAGCGGCAAGGTTGTAGTAGACCATGCCGTGCGCCTTCGAGATCTGCTGTCCCTCACCGCGGCGGGTGACCGAATAGCCTGCAAGACGGGGGCTCGCACCCTCAATGATATCGGTAACGTCAACGCCAAGGGCGTCGGCACAGCGGTAAAGGAATGCGAAGTGAAGGTCACCCTCACCCGCCTCAAGACGGCAGTACTCCGCCTCTGCAACGTCGGTCTTCGCCGCCATCTCGGCGGTCGATAGCCCAACGATCTCGCGCAGGGTGCGGATACGTCCCGCCATCTCGCGGATCTTTACCTGCAATGAATTTTTGTTTTCCATAAGCAACTCCTATTGGCAGTGGGCGAATACAAAAGACCCGCCCCAAAGATATGTTCTTTGAGACGGGTCGAAAGCTACCCGCGGTACCACTCAAATTGCGCCGAAGGCGCCACTCAGACTCAAGCAAGCCTTATGCCTTTACGCGGCAGTACGGGAAGGTTCTACTCAGACACGCCTTTCTTCCTTCCGGCTCGGAAGCTACAAACGGTAGGCTCACAACCGTGGCTTGCACCGACCGCCACTTCTCTGTGATGCGCGCATTACCGCACTCTTCTTCAACGCCTTTGTTCCTTATATATTAAAGATGGTAACAGTATAACACATCTTATTCGGGATGTCAATAGTTTTTTCGCGGTTTTTTTACAGCTTGTTGCGCTGAATCTTACCGCTCGTGGTCTTCGGCAGCTCGTCACGGAAGACGACGAGACGCGGATACTTGTAGGGTGCGGTATGCTCCTTGACGTATTCCTGGATCTCCTTCTTCAGCTCCTCGGTCGGCTCCGTGCCCTTCGTCAGCACGATGCTCGCCTTGACGATCTGCCCGCGCAGCTCGTCGGGCGCGGCGGATACGCCGCACTCTAAAACGTAGGGAAGCTCCATGATCACGCTCTCGATCTCAAACGGACCGATGCGGTAGCCCGAGGACTTGATGACGTCGTCCACGCGGGAGACATACCAATAGTAATCGTCCTCATCGCGCCACGCGGTGTCGCCCGTGTGGTAGTAGCCGTCGTGCACCGCCTCCTTGGTCTTTTCCTCGTCGCGGTAGTAGCCTGCGAACAGACCCACAGGGGCGCCCTGCGACAGGTCGATACAGATCTCGCCGACCTCACCGTCCTCGACCTCCTTGCCGTCGGGATCAAGCAGAACGATCTTGTACTGCGGCGATGCCTTACCCATCGAGCCCATCTTCGGAACCGTGCCCGCGAGGTTGGCGACGGTCAGCGTCGTTTCGGTCTGACCGAAGCCCTCCATGATGTCAAGTCCCGTTGCCGCCTTAAATTGACGGTAGACCTCGGGATTGAGCGCCTCGCCCGCCGTGGTCATATGGCGGATCGAGGACAGATCGTATGCCGAAAGATCCTCCTTGACCAGCATACGCAGCATCGTCGGGGGCGCGCAGAAGGTCGTGATGCCGTATTTTGCGAACATCGGAAGCAGATCTGCCGCCTTGAAGCGTTCAAAGTCGTAAACGAAGACAGCCCCCTCGCACATCCACTGACCGTAGAGCTTGCCCCAGAGCGACTTGCCCCAGCCCGTGTCGGAGATGGTGAAGTGCAATCCGTCACGCAGACAGCAGTGCCAATAGCGTGCAGTCACGAAATGCCCGAGCGCGTAGGTGTGCTTGTGCGCCGCCATCTTGGCGTTGCCCGTCGTGCCCGAGGTGAAGAACATCAGCGCGACCTCGTCGCCCGCAGGGGCGTCAGCGGGGCGCTCGTAATGGCTTGAGAAAAGCGAGTATTCGCTGTCAAAGTCGTGCCAGCCGTCCCGCTTGCCGCCAACGAGGATCCTGGTCGTGACCCCGGGGCAGGATGCCATTGCGGCATCCGCGATCTCGGCAACGTCGCCGTCCGCGGTGCAAAGCAGGGCGGAAACGCCCGCCGACTCAAAGCGGTAGACGAAATCGTGCTCCTTCAGAAGATGCGTTGCGGGGATCGCAACCGCACCGAGCTTGTGCAGGGCGGTCATTGCAAACCAGAACTGATAGTGGCGCTTCAGAACCAGCATCACGCGGTCGCCGCGCTTGATTCCAAGCGAGCGGAAGTAGTTGACGCACTGATTCGACGCGCGCTTGATGTCGCGGAAGGTGAAGCGGCGCTCGGTCTTGTTCACGTCAAGATGGAGCATTGCCAGCTTGTCGGGATATTTATCCGCGATCGCGTCAACCACGTCAAAGCCGAAGTTGAAGCTCTCGGTATTCTCAAAATGAATTGCCTTGAGACTGCCGTCCTCGGCGATCTCGGACTTTGCGAATTTCTCCGCAAGCAGACCCTCCTCGGGGCGTGCGGCAAGGATACTGGCGGTTGCCGCCTCCACATTGGTCACAGCCTCACCCGCTAAAACGACGGCGCAGAATACGCAGTCGCGGCCGTCCACGGCGATCATACCGTGGGGGGTGGAGCTGTTGTAGTAGATGCTGTCACCCTCGTGCAGGATCTCGACGTGGTCGCCGATCTGTACCTTCAGGCTGCCCTCGACGACGAGGTCGAACTCCTGCCCCTCGTGACGCGTCAGGTGGATCGGGCAGCTCTGCTGCTCCGCCGAGTATTCGTAGCGTACCCAATAGGGCTCTGCCATTTTACCGCGGAACTTCGGGGCAAGATGCTGGATCATGATGCCCGCCTCCTTCGCGGTCTGCTCGCCCTCACCGCGGCGCGTGACCGCGTAGGAGGAAAGATTCGGACCGCGTCCCTCCAGCAGCTCGGACAGCTCCATCCCAAACGTCTTCGCACAGGTGTGGATAAAGGTGAAGGGCAGATCGACCGTGCCGTTTTCGTAGGCGGTGTAACGCTCCTCCGTGATCTCAGCCCTCTCCGCCATCTCGGCGACCGAGAGCGAAAGCACCTCACGCATTCCCTTGATACGTGCAGCGATCTCACGCATTTTGTTGACTGAACTTTCGTTTTGCATTGTCTTTTCCTCATTTCGGAATAAATTTCAAACAAAAAACAAAAAACCCGTCTCAAAGCTTCCTTTGAGACGGGTGAATATACCCGCGGTACCACTCAAATTGCGCATATGCGCCACTCAGACTCTAACAAGTCGTATGCCTTAACGCGGCAAAACGGGAGCACCTACTCGCAAACGCTTTCGGCTTCCGGCTCAGAAGGGATGGGAAATGAACGGTCGTTTGTCGGGCTCACACCACCCCCGACTCTCTGGGAAACAACTTAGCTCTTCCGTCTTCGTCACAGCTTTTTGTTTGATGTCGTGATTATAGCACCGCGCTTGCGGTTTGTCAATAGGTTTTTGAAAAAAAGTTGAAAAAGTTAAAAAAGTTAAAAACCGAACAGCTTTTCGGCATTTTCGTGAAAGATCGCTTGCTTTTCCGCATCCGAGAGCGAAAGCGAGGAGAGCATATCGACCTCCTCCTTCGGGTGCCACATCGGGTAATCGGTGCCAAACAGCACGCGGTGTGCGCCGTAGTGTCTGATGATCTCGGTGACGAAGGCAGGCGAGAGAAAGCCCAGCGAGGAGCAGGTATCGACATAAAGGTTTTCGTATTTCGGGAGCTCGTCCATCGCCGCCATCCAGACCGACCAGCCGCCAAGATGTGCGCCGATGACCGTCAGATCGGGAAAGGTCTTCAGCACGGGCAGAAGGTTTTCGGGATTCGAATAGGAGAAGCGGTAGTCGCCCGTATGTAAAAGCACGGGCAGCCGTCCGCGGCAAAGCTCATAGATCCTCATACAGCGGGGGTCGTCAATGGCAATGCGCTGAATATCTGCGTGCAGCTTCACACCGCGAAGCCCGAGCGCCTCAATCAGATCAAGCTCCTTTGCAATATCCTCATCGTCGGGATGCACCGTCCCAAGCCCCATGAAGTGGCGGGGGTCGGCGGCGACCGTCTCGGCAATATAGCGGTTGACCGAGGCCGCCTGCCCCTTGTGCGTGGCGACCGAAAAGATCAGGTGGGCGTCGATATTTGCCTCCGCCCCCATTTGCCGCAGAGTGCTGATGCGCCCGTCGTAGCGCACGGGCAGACCGTAAAAGCTCCCCGTGCTTTGCGAGGCACGCTCCGCGATCTTGTCGGGATAGACGTGGCAATGACAGTCAATGATACGCATAGTAATCCTCAAAACGTAATATAAGGTGGAAAACCGCCATTCGGCGGTTTTCTTTTGTAAAGCTTGGTTTACTTTAAGCCGAGCTTTTCAACCGATTGGTCGCGCATGACGTACTTTAAGATCTTGCCTGCGGCGTTCATCGGGAAGGAATCGGTAAAGATGAAGTAGCGCGGCACCTTGTGCGTTGCGATGTGCGCGGCGCCGAAGGCACGCATCTCCTCCTCGGTCGCGCTCTGCCCCTTGTGCAGGATGATCCAGGCGCACGCCTCCTCACCGTAACGCTTGTCGGGCACGCCGACGACCTGTACGTCGCGCACCTTGTCGTTCGTGAGGTAGAACTCCTCAATCTCACGCGGGTAGAGATTTTCACCGCCGCGGATGATCATATCCTTCAATCTGCCTGTGACCTTATAGTAACCGTCGGGGGTACGGCAGCAGATGTCGCCCGAATGCAGCCAGCCGTCCTTGTCGATCGCGGCGGCGGTCGCCTTCGGCATCTTGTAATAGCCCTTCATAATGTTATAGCCGCGCGCAACGAACTCACCGTTTTCACCGTCGGGCAGCTCCTCGCCCGTTTCGGGGTCGATGATGCGGCACTCAACGCCGGGGAAGGCAGAGCCGACCGTCTCCACGCGGTGGTCGATGTCCTCGTTGACCTCACCCATCGTACAGCCGGGCGATGCCTCGGTCTGTCCGTAAACGCTGATGATCTCACGCATATTCATCTCGTCGGCGGCGCGGCGCATCAGCTCGGGCGGACAGTTTGCGCCCGCCATAATGCCCGTGCGGATGTGCGAGAAGTCGGTCTTCGCAAAGTCGGCGTGCGCGAACATGGCGATAAACATCGTCGGTACGCCGTTGAAGCAGGTGATCTTTTCCGCCGTGATGCAGGCAAGGCTCGATTTCGGCGAGAAGTAGGGCAGCGGACAGAGCGTGCCGCCGTGGGTCATCATCGAGGTCATCGAAAGCACCATGCCGAAGCAGTGGAACATCGGCACCTGGATCATCATGCGGTCGGCGGTGGACAGATCCATGCGGTCGCCGATGATCTTACCGTTGTTCACGATATTGGTATGGGTCAGCATAACGCCCTTCGGGAAGCCCGTGGTGCCCGAGGTGTACTGCATATTCGCGACGTCGTCAGGTCTTACGGCGGCGGCGCGGCGGCGCACCTCCTCACGCGGGACGCGCACCGAGAGGGCGCGCATCTCGTCCCAGGTCAACGCACCCGGCATCGAGAAGCCGATGGTCACGACGTTGCGAAGGAAGGGAAGCTTCTTCGAGTAGAGCGGGTCGCCGGGCTTCATCGAGGCAAGCTCGGGACAGAGCGCTTCGATGATTTCCTTGTAGTTGGAGTCCTTGCAGCTCTCGATCATCACGAGCGTGTGCGTGTCGGACTGACGGAGCAGATATTCCGCCTCGTTGATCTTGTAGGCGGTGTTGACGGTGACCAGCACCGCACCGATCTTGACGGTCGCCCAGAAGGTGATAAACCACTGCGGCACGTTCGTTGCCCAGACGGCAACGTGGTAGCCCGGCTTCACACCCATTGCGATCAGTGCCGCCGCGACCTCGTCAACGTCGTCGCGGAATTGACGGTAGGTACGGGTATAGTCAAGCGTCGTGTAGCGGAAGGCGTATTGGTCGGGATAGGTCTCCGCCATCGTGTCCAGCACCTGCGAGAAGGTCTTGTCGATGACGTCGTAGCGCTTCCAGGGGAAGGTGCCCGTCTTACTGCGGTTTTCGTAGAGCGTCTGCTTCTTCGCTTCCCCCGCGGTGCGGTGAAGAAACGCGGCGAAATGCGTCAGCACGATGTCGGGATCGCTGATCTCGGCGTTGCCGTCGCATACGATCGCCCCCTCGTAGTTCAGCGAGCGCAACGCCGCGAAGATCTCCGCCGCGGGCAGCTCGCCGTCGCCGATTAAGCAGTCCACGCCGCCGCGGCGGTCGCCAAGACGGACGTAGTTGATATAAGCGCCAAGGTTGGTGATGGTATCCTCGGGTGCCTCGCCCCCATCAAAATAGGTCGCGCGCACACACCACGCGGCACCGACAGCCCCTGTGGCGAAGGCGTGCAGAAGCGGGAGCAGCTCTGCGGTTTTTGCATACTTGCCGACCGTTTCAAACAGAATGGAAATATCAAGGCTCTCCGCCGTTTTGATCGCGTCGGCGAGTGCCGAGGCGAGCGCCGAGGGGTCAGCATCGTCCGCCGCCGTCAGAACGATGGCGGGAACGCTTGCCACCGAGGCGCTCTTGACCGCCGCACAGACGCGCGCGCCGTCAGAAACGCCGACAGCCCCCTCAAGCTTGATGGCAGAGAATGAGAGGTGGCGGTTGTTCAGCTTGCGCTTCGCGGCAAAGCGATCCTCACCAAACGGTCCGTCGGGGAAACGAGCGGGGACCGTGTCGGCGTCGGACAGCTCAATGCTCGCGTAGCCGTAGCGCTCAGCGGTCTTGCACAGAGCGAGGAAGGTGGGCGCACCGACCTGCCGCGCGGAAAATGAAAGCTTCATATTATGCCTCCTCGTATACGATCTTGTTCAGCGCGTTCAGATACGCGCGGATCGATGCGGCGATGATGTCGGTCGAAATGCCGCTGCCCGAATAGAGCCTGCCGTCGTAGCGGAGCTTCACGAGTGCGGAGCCGATCGCGCCGCGTCCCTCGGTGACCGCCTGGATCTGGAAGTCGTCCAGCTCATAATGGTGACCGACGATCTGCTCGATCGCCATAAATGCGGCGTCGATCGGGCCGTCGCCCGTGCTGATACCGCTCGACATTTCGTCGCCGTGGGTCAGGGTGATCTGCACCATTGCGGAGAGCTTACTGCCCGTGGTGCAGGTGTAGCTGTCAAGGTGATAGGTAGAGGGAGCCTGCATTGCGGCGGTTGCAATGATCGCCTCAAGATCCTTTCTGCCAACGTGATCCTTATGCTCGGTCACGCGCTGCACCTCTGCCAGCACACTGCCGATATCGTCGTCGGTCAGCTCATAGCCGAGCAAAAGCACGGCGGCGGCGACATCGGAAAGCGTGCTTTCGTGCGTCAGATAAACGCGGCTGCGGTCAGCCTGCTGCTCGGTGTCCTCCACGTCGCGCAGAGCCTCCTCCACGTCGCGGTGGATCTCAGTGATCGAGAGGGCAGAGGATACCTTCAGCTCCTCGCTCTTCTGCGAAAGCAGGTCGGCAACCGACTGCAGGGTCGCGCCAAACTCACCGTCAATGCTGGTAACGATGCCGTCAGCACCTGCGCGGATGGCGAACGCGGTCACAGCCGCCGCCATATGCAGTGCGTCGGACGGGCATATATAAATAGGAAGATCAACTGCCTTTGCGGCACTTACTGCCGCGGCGGCATCCTCAGGCATCCAGACACCCGCGTCGTCGCACAGCGTAACGGCAGACGCCCCCGCGCGCTTCGCGGCGGCGGCGACCTCGGCGATGAAGCCGTCCTCCGCACGTGACGCGTCAAGCGCGACGAGCTCTACCTTTTTGCAAAGGCTCACGGCGTAGCCGACGAGGTTTTCGATCATTTCCAGCATCGCCGCGGATTTTTTATGGTACTGATACTCCATGCCGACAGTCGAGGTCGGCAGAGCGATCACGAGGCAGGCGTCCTTTGCGTCCTTCACCGACGCGTAGGCGGCGGCGATCTCGCTTTCCTTCGTGCCCGCAACGATCTTGACGCAAAGCTCTGCTGCGGCGGCGATCGTGCGGTTCATCACCGTCTCCTCCTTCGCACGCTTCATCTCGGGCAAAAGGATCGCGTCAACGCCCATTCTTTCAAGGCGTCCCGCCATATTGATGCGGTCGCGGAAGGAAAGCTCCCGCGTTACCGTGCAAAGCGTTTTGTCAGTCATCGTAATCGTTCTCATCATTTCATTTCCTTTCAGAATGCAAAAATAAATCCCGCAAAAACCATTCGGTCCTTGCGGGATGATTGTATATACAACCACGGTACCACCCGTATTGTCACTTGCGTGACCACTCATCAGCTCTAACAAGCCGTGGGCACTTTAACGGAGCCCGCCCGAGATCCCTTACTGTGCTTGGGGGATCCTGCTCGGATAGGAGACTGCCAAAGCAAGCCCCACCGTCTTGCACCGACCGACGGCTCTCTGCAGAAGGCTTCCTGCTTTCGCATAATATCTTCAACGCATTTGAATTTTGATGCGGTTATTATATCACCCCGACGCCGATTTGTCAAGGGCTTTTTCAAATTTTTTTCAGCCCGCCGAATGGCTGTCGAAGCGCGTGATGTAGGGGTGCGACTCCATATAGTCAACGATGTCGTCAAAGGGCACCGTCTTCGGCATACGGACGGAGAGGCTGAAGGTCGTTGACTCGTTGCTCCCCTTGGTCACGCGGTGGTCGGTGATCTGTCCGCACCAAACCTCCTTCAGGTGCTGCTCGAATTCTGCGCGGAAGCGTGCCGAGTCGGTAACGGTAATGATAAAGGTCTGTATCACCAGAGCGTCGTTTCCAATGGCAAAGCGGTGCAACAGAATTTGTATGGTCATGATTACGACGGTCGTGAAGATTGAAACGACGTAAAGACCCGCGCCAACGCCAAGCCCGATGCCCGCGGTCGCCCAGATGCCCGCCGCCGTCGTCAGTCCCTTGATCGAGCCACCGTTTTTGAAGATGATACCCGCACCGAGGAAGGAGATACCCGTTACGACCTGCGAGGCAATGCGCGACGCATCCGCACCATCAATGCCGGGGAAGAATCCGCCGCCCTCGACCGAAAGATCCGCGAAGGCGTACTTCGACACAATCATCATCAGCGCCGCACCGATGCACACGAGAATATGCGTGCGGATGCCCGCCTCCTTCAAGCGCTTCGCACGCTCAAGACCGATTGCCGCACCGCAAACGCCTGCCAGCAGAATGCGCAGAAAAAATTCCAAAAGGTGCGTCCATTCAAAATATGAGATCATTTGCTCGTAAAGAGTTCCCATCGTTAGTCCTCCGCCTTTTCGTTAAAGCTTTCACAAAAAGAATATACCTTTATTATATGCCTGTTTCCCATTTTGTCAAGTTATATTTTCGTTTTTGTCATCATTTTTTCTGATAACTGTGCGCTCGGCGCAAAACGGGCATTGGAGGGAAGGAATCCACGTGCTTTTCTTTTTCAGTTTTCCCCGCCGTCAAAGGAAAAATCGTTCAGCTCGGGAAAATCCACAAACTCCGCAAGCGTCATATTAAAGGCGTTTGCAATTTTATGAAGTGTGCTTGCGCGAGGTGCGTAGGTATTGCCGTGCATAATGTTATCAAGGGTCGACTGCTTTACGCCACTCATTGTAGCTAACTTGTTGATCGAAATTCCTCTCGCCCGACAAAGCGAACGGATTCGGTTAATATACAGATCCGTGTATTTCATTGCAAGCCCCCAAATGTATGATTGCCCGTTAATGGGTTAATGCAATCATAACAGAACAAAACGGGATGATTGCCCAAAAACGGGCTGACAAGTGCATTTTTCTATGCCGCCATAATAAAAATACCCAAAAACGGGTTAATTGGAGGGTGATATGAAAACCTGTGTTTTCTTTGGACATAGAAAAGCTGATTTTCGAATCCGTCCCGACGTATATGCGGCAATTGAAGATTTAATCGTCAAAGAAGACGTTTTTCAATTCTACGTCGGTCATCAAGGGGCTTTTGATGCGATCGTATATGTGCAAGCATCATACGGAGGGGCGTTTAAGTTTGCAGGCTTAGCAAAAAACAGAGGAAAAAAGGTTATCAATCTTGCTCGAAACAACCTTTTCTCAACGTGAAAGCCTTCGTAAATGAAAGCTTGGCAAAAGCCTGCTGAGAAAAAGGATGTAAATTCCCCATTTTCCCCCTTTTAAAGCTTTTGCGCGCCTTTTTACAAAAAGGCGCGAGAAGAAAGAGAGGGAAGCCCAAAAACAAAAACCGCATATCCGACGGGCAGATATGCGGTTTTTAAAATCAGCGGAATTCCTCCGCATAGTAAGCGCGGGTGTAGGCGCGGTTGCCTTTCTCGTCGATCAGCTCAAGGCGGAAGCGGGGCGCGTCGCTCGGCAGGTCAATGACGGTGTCGGTAAAGAGTGCGCCGCCGTGATGCGTCGGGCGCGCACAGCGCTTGCGGCCGATATGTAAAAATACGTGCTTTACGGGAGTTGAGGAGAGATGGATCCTGTCGCCGTCGACGGCGAGCAACGCGATCTCAGGCCCCGTTGAGGCGTAGGTGTCGCCGCACTCAATCGCCGCGGTCAGATTGCGGTAGGAAAGCGAGTCGGCGAGAACGGTATTCCAGGCGCCGCCGAGGGCGTCGATCGTGTGCATATCGTCTGCGGCAACGGGGATCGTGCGCTTGCCGAGCCGCAAAAAGTCCTCGTAGACCGCGCTCGTGCGGTCGGCGGAATTTTCGATCACCACGCAGGTGGTGTTGTAGACCTCAACGCCGAGCACCCCCTCAAGCGTTGCGTAGTCGTCGTAGGTCTGGCAGGACCAGAAGGGATGGTTGTAAATGGCGAAGAAGCCCTGCTCGTTTGCGCGGCGCACCATCTCGTTGACGCAATCCGCCGAATAGCGCATCGGAAAGATCTCGCCGTTGTAGCGCACGAAGGGGATCGAATGGCGCGCGCAAGCAGGCACGCGGCTGGGATCAAAGCAGGGCTGGACGAGCTGATCCTGCTCCCTCGCGATCAGGTTGACGTGATAGGTCTTATAAAACGCCTCGTTCTCAATGTCGGGCGCACCGGGATTGAGATCCACCTCATAGCCGTGCAGGGCAATGAACTCGTCATCGCAAAGATCGGCGTGACCGATCAGCGCCTGATGATCGGTGAAGGCGACCGCCGCATAGCCGCGCGCCTTGTACTCCGCCTTGATCTGCTCCGGCGTAAAATCGCCGTCGGACACGGTTGAATGACAATGTAAGTTTACTTTGTAGCGCTGTTTGTCGGGTGAGATCAGATATTTCATAACGAACCTTCGCTTTCACAGAAAAGCTTATATTTGAGAAGGGCGGCAACCGTCTTGCCGTCGGAGATCTCGCCCGCCGCGATCGCCCGATAAAGCTCCGCGGGAGAGACCTTACGAACGATCAGCCGCTCGTCCGCATCCCAATCGGTATCGCCGAAGGAAAGACCGCGCGCAAGATAAAGACGGATGACCTCGGTCGAAATGGCGGGGGAGGGATAGTAGTCGCCAAGCGACAGCCACTCTCCTGCAACCGCACCCGTTTCCTCGCGCAGCTCACGCTGTGCCGCCTCAAAGGGATCCTCATCAGGCGAATCGAGCTTGCCCGCGGGGATCTCAAAGAAAACGCGCCCGCAGGGATAACGGAATTGCTCCTCCATCAGAATAGAGCCGTCATCCGTCACCGCGACGACAGCGACCGCTCCGTTGTGCCGGACATATTCGCGCGTTGCGGAATTCCCGCTCGGCAGACGGACGGTGTCCACGTGGAAGGTCAGGATCTTGCCCTTGCAGATCGGCTCGATCCGTTCGGCTTTTTCGATCAGGTCTTGCTTTTTCATCGAATTTCTCCGTTTTTTCTTAAATTATACCACCGCCCCGTTACTTTGTCAATTGCTTGGACAGAGGAATTTTCCCCGTCAACGCACAAAGAGGAAGCGCAAGCACGAACCAGATCGACGTGTAGGGAAGGCAGATTTGCCCCAAAAGATTCAAGGGCTGATCCGAGTAGTCCCAAACCGAAAGATGTAAAGTTAAATTTACAAAAATTCCAATCAGAAGCTCGATCGCGGTGATAAAAAGAGAAGCGAGCAGCGCACGCAGAAGCAGGGGCTGTGCGCGGTGCCGCACCCCAAGCCAAACGATAAAGACGAGAGAAAGTCCCCCCGCGAGCGCCATTGAGATATGACTGCGCCCGCGAAAGAGCAGCTCGATCAGGGGATAACCGACGGCACCGACGGCAAAGGCGAGTCCGTAAAGACAAATTTTTCTTTTCATAAGATCCTCCGACAGAAAGGATTGCCGAAGGGGCGCGCGTTTAAGCACGCAGGGCAAGAAAAGCTGAAAAATAGAAAAAAGGTCTACTTTTTCTTCAAATAGACTTGAAAAAATTCTTTTTTCATTGTATGATATAAGTATCACATACATAAAGGAGTGTAAATATGAAACTCAGCGTACTGACCAATTTGTTTGCCAACCTGTCGCTTGACGAGGCTTTGGCGAAATTCTCTAAAATGGGCATTGAGTGTGTGGAGATCGGCTGCGGCGGATATCCCGGAAAGGCACATTGCGATCCCGAAAAGCTGCTTGCTGACAAGGCTGCCTTCGATGAATTCGTAGCGACCTTCAAAAGGTACGGCATCGAGATCTGCGCCCTCTCGACGCACGGCAACCCCGTGCATCCCGATAAGGCAGAGGCGGCTCGCTATCACAAGGACTTCGAGAACGTCGTTCTGCTTGCCGAAAAGCTCGGCATCGACACCGTGATCACCTTCTCGGGCTGCCCCGGCGGCTCGCCTGAGGACAAAATGCCGAACTGGGCGACCTGCGCGTGGCCTGAGGAGTATCTGCAGGTGCTCGACTATCAGTGGAATGACGTGCTGATCCCCTATTGGAAGGACACCGTTGCCTTCGCAAAGGCACACGGCGTGACCAAGATCGCGCTGGAGATGCACCCCGGCTTCTGCGTTTACAATCCCGAAACGCTGCTGAAGCTGCGTGCCGCCGTCGGCGACGAAATCGGCGCGAACTTCGACCCCTCGCACCTCATCTGGCAGGGCATTGATCCCGTTGCCGCGATCCGCGTGCTGGAGGGCGCGATCTACCACGTCCACGCAAAGGACACGAAGATCGACAAGTACAACACCGCCAAGTTCGGTGTGCTGGATACCAAGCATTACAGCGACGAGATCCACAGAGCATGGGTGTTCCGCTCGGTCGGCTACGGCAACGGACTCGACTATTGGCGCGATATGATCAGCAACCTGCGCCTCGTTGGCTACGATAAGGTCATGAGCATCGAGCACGAGGACAGCCTAATGACGCCCGACGAGGGTCTGGCGCACGCGGTCGAGTTCCTCAAGGAATCGATCATCCGCGATCCGAAGCCTACGACGATGTCCTGGGCATAAAGCGGGCTTGCATCTTTGAGCAAAACCGAAAATGGCAAAAAAGAACGAGGGGCAGTGAACTTCATTGCCCCTTGTGTGTTCATTTAATAACGTCTAAGGTTGAAATTCTAACGAATTTCTCCAAATATTGAATGCCATTTTCCTTCGCCGTTTTCGGGACTCGACGTACCTAGTACGCTTCACGCCCCGAACAACGACGAATTTTCCGTCAAACCTGCGGTGCCCGGGGCGGTTGTATCTTTAACCCCTCTAAAACTTGATCTGGAAAGGATGCCGTCAGAAGCGACTCCCTTTTTGATATTTTTGATAGATCATGAAAACCAAATACGCGAAGCAAAAGCATAAAAAATCAGGGAAGCGGCTGCCAAAATGACAGCCGCTTCCCCTTTATGAAATTTGGGGGATTTGGGGATCAGGAATTTGCTGCGTCCAATCTGTTCTGGAAGGATTGAAGCAGACTCAGTGCCATGCTTTCGACGGCATTGATGTTTTCCTGGGTTTCCGCACGGTTCAGACCTGCATTCCAGGAGGTGAGCATTCCTTCTACCTCGGAGCGCTTGACTACCGTGGTGTCGTCAAGAGCGTTGTCGGTGATGAAGTCTGCGTAAGCTGCAGTATAGGACGCCTGTGCGCGTGCCTTTGCAAGCTTCGTTGCCTCGCCTGCGGTAATGCCGCACTTGTCACAGGAGAGGATCGCGCAACCGTAATTGCTTTCGTAATCGGCAACCTCGGTATCAATCTCCTTAATCAGATCGATGACTTTGTGGGCGTTCCTCATGTCGATCGTCAGCAGTGCGTTGATGGCATCCTTGATGCTTGCCGCATCTTTTTGTGCATCACTGCGCTTGCCGGAGAAGACTGCGTAGACAGCGCCGAATTCAGCATACTTGTCGCATTCGCCGAACAGATCGCTGTCGGCATCGACAGAGCCTGCATAGTAATCGGTCAGATATGCCATGTATGCAGAGATCACGGTGTCGAAGGAGGAATGAATGTTCCAATCTGCGATCAGAGCATCCATATCGGCGCTAAGACCGTTCCAGGTCTCTTCTGCGGCAGAGAGGGTAGCCTTTGCCTCGCTATATGCCGTGCTCAGAGCCACGTAGTCGGCAGAGGATACGAATACATAGTACGTGCCATCCTCCTTTGCAAGAATCTGAATTGCCTGAACTGCATCAACTGCAGCCTTGACGTCAGCGGCATCAGCGGTCGTGACGTCAATTTCAAGGTAGGTCAGTGCCCACGCACCGAAGACGTCACGGATCGCTTCGATTGCTGCGAAGTCCTTGATATCCTTCGGATTGAGTGCAGACAGACCTGCGATTGTCGCGGTCACGTCGGTAGCGGATGTCTGTGCATTGGCCGCGAGCGTGTTGTAGTAGCCAACCACGATCGACCAGTTCATGTAAAGATCCTCAAGGTTGGTGTCCTGCGTGCTGCCGTCCTCAAATACCAGCGTCAGCGCCATATTGACAGAGGGAAGATTCCATTCAAGCGGGAGCTTATCAAGATAGCTCTGGATCTCAATGATCTTGTTGCCGTCGGCAAGCTTCCATGCAACGTCGTTGAGCTTTTCCTCGACCGTCATATAGATCTCAGCAATCATTTCGGTTAGGAGGCGGTATTCCTCAAGCAGAGCGTCGCAAAGTGCCTGTGCGTCAGCAACGATCAGGATGTAGTTTTCATCACCCTCGGTGATGCCGCATACACTGCAAATGCTTGCAAGTGCAGTGCCATAGCTCTTGATGGTCTTATAATCGGTGACGACAACGTTGCCGCGCAACGCCTCCATCAGCTCAACGATTGCCTCAACCGTGTCCTTCGCGCTGTAAAGCTCCGCAATGCGCGCCGTTACGGCACCGTAGTTCGTCAGACGGTCGCTACCGATCATGGTAACGTAGTTTTCGTCAATTGCATCGTAATCGATAACGGCTTCGATTGCTGCATTCAGCGCATCAAGTCTTTCCTTGAGTGCATTAGCCTCGACGTCGTCGGTGATTACGGTGAGCGCCTTGCCGCTGAGTGCGTCAAGCGCATCGTTCAGAGAAGCAACCTCGTGAGAGGTATAAAGTGCATCCATTGCCTCGGCATACGCATATGCCTTTGCAAGCAGAGTATATTCTGCACCGTAGATCTTAACGAGATTTGCCTCGTCGATCGAATAAAGCTCGATCCAAGCATCCACCTCGGTCTTGTTCGCCGAGAGGGCGGCAAGATCGCTGTAAAGCGGACGGTCAATGTCAAAGCCAAGCGCAAGCTCGATCACGGAAACCTTGGCAGCGAACGCCTCGGTCAGCTGTGTCAGACGGGCACGGTAGCCGAGAAGCGTCTCGTAATTCGTGACCAATTTTTCGGCGGTCAGCTCATCGCTGTAAAGATTGTTGTATTCATCGTTTCCGAAATAATCAATTGTCAGCGAAGCAAAGCGTTCCTCAGCAGAAGCAACTGCGTTCTCGCTGTCTGCGTATACAATCGGCGTTACAATGCCGTTGATCGCACCAACAACGGTATCGGTAGCGGCTTTTGCCGCAACGATGTTGTTGTGTGCATTTACAACCAGCGTGTAACGCGACTCAAGAACGGCGTCAAGCTCGCCTGCAGCCGTTGCCTTTGCATAGACCGCTTTTAACTGGTCAAGGCAAGCGGGATCGGTGGTGATGGTCTTGTCATTTTCAATGACCGTCAGCATAACATCGAGCGTCTCGGCGAGCGTCGGCATACCGTTGATCGCATCATTGAGCTCTGTGAAATAGCCGAGGATTTGTTCAACGGAGAGCGCACGGTTCAGGAAAAAGCGCAGATCTGCAACGGTTGCCTCAAATGCGGCAAAGTCGGCGTCCGCATAATTTTCTTTTTCAACGGTTTTGACAAGGTCCTCGAAATGCCTCAGAGAATGCGTGTAATTATCCCCGACATCACCCTTTTGCAGAAGCTCGGTTGCTGCCTGATAATTATCGGCAAAGTCGCTGGCGAGCAGTTCGTCCAGCGTTTCCTTGACGGTGTCAAGCTCGTTCTTCAACCCCTCGATTGCATCGGCATTTCCGTTGACTCTCTCACTGAGCGCGTCAAACTTGCCGCTAACGGTCAGGATCTTTTTTTCAAGCTCGGCTTTCAGATCGCTTACCGACTTGCTCAGCGTGTTGACAGCCTGATTCAGCTCTGCCTTGCTTGCAAGCGTGGCGACGGTGCTGTGCAGTGCGTTGAACTTGCCGTTGACGGTGGTAGCGTCAGCCTTGGTTGCCAACGCGGTCTTGATATCTGCAATTTCTTTTTCAAGTGCGGCTTTGGTCTGACTGTCAGCGGTGGTATTCGCGGCGACGGTAGCCTCCAGCGCGTCAAGATCGGTTTTGACAGCCGCAAGATCCTCGTTCGTTGCATAAGCCGCCTCAATGGCTGCAACGGCGGCATCCAGTGCCTCAACCGTTGCACAGCTTTCCTCGAGGGCGGTGATCTTTGCGAGCGCGCCTTCAAGTGTTGCCTTGGTAGCGGCGTCAGCCTCGCCGTTTGCGGCGATCAGTGCCTCGATCTCCTCAACTGCATATGTAAGAGCCGTAGCGGTAGCGGCGGCATCCGCGGTATCCTTTACGGCGGCAAGGTTCGAAATGACGGTTTCAAGCTTTGCGGCAGTATGCGAAAGACTTTCATTCGTCGCATAGCTTGCTCTGATCTCTTCGATCACCGTATTCAGACTTTCGGTGTTTACGTAGGTGTCCTCGAGGGCGGTGATCTTTGCGAGCGCGCCTTCAAG
>JAFTLE010000053.1 GCA_017452895.1 Clostridia bacterium | reverse complement strand
GTATAAAGGAGCTTATCCTCCGTCCGCGTCAGGACTACTTCACATCCGCTAGCACGCAGGAGCGCAGACAGTACACTCACCACCTCAAAATTAAGATCCTTTTCAAGCACGCCGGTAACGCCGACAGCGCCGCTATCCTCACCGCCGTGTCCTGCATCCAACACGACCGTAAAATCCGTGACCTCCCCTTCCTTTCCCGTCGTTACCTCCGTGATCGGTGTCACCCACGCAAAAAGACGGAGCGCGTAGTAAAAAATAAAAGCCGAAAAGAGAAAAAAGGCCGTAAAAAACTTCAGATGCCGCATAAAAACCCCCATACAACTGATAAAACAGTATATGGGGGTTTTGACGGTATTAGACGTTATTTCTGTTTTTTTCGACTCGTAGGGTCGAAGAAGAAAAGTCGGATATTCTTCACACCAAGCAGATAGGAGAATCCACAAACGAGGATAGCAGGCGCCGACGTCAGGATATAAGAGATCGCACCGACCAGATACTGATAGGTGCCCGCGGGAATGACCGCCTTCAGAATACCGATATACATCGCCTCGATCAGGCTGATAATAAGGCTCGCAACTCCGTAAAGTCCGTCCGCCCACGCAAAGTCAAGATGCAAAAGCGGATCGCCGAAAACAAATCCGATGAGCGTCAACAACGCCAAAAATAAATTCGGCAGGTTTGCACACGCCGCAACCTTAAATCCGTAAAAGCGGTCAAGCGAAGCGCGTCCGCCCTCGACCCGCAGCACGTCCTTTGCCCCCTGCTCCCACATCATCGTGTAAAGCAAAAAGAGGTAAAAGATCGTCGCACAGATGCTGCCGATCAAAAGCAATTTATCGTTTCGCTGCGTGACCGTTGAAATGATCAGGGCAAAGATCGTAATGCCGAGCTGGTTGATCATACACCGAACGATCTGGTAGGAATTTTCTTTATAAAATTTGAACATTTTCTTCCCCATTTCTATCGCAAATGTACTCGAATTCAATGTAAATTCTATATAATTCACCTTAAAATTGCAATAGATTCTTATAAAAATTTACACTTTATACACTTTTTAAAGACGGAATTTTGTATAATTAAATTGTACTATACGGTCGAACGGCAGTTTGGACAACAGCTCTGATACTAATTGAATGGAGGTATTCATATGGCGGTTTTGGATCTGAGTCAGGCTTCTATGCGCCAATTTCCACCGATCATACGCGAATTTGCGACCTACAAAAGCGCGATCGAGGGCTGCTCTACCAAAACGGTATGCGAATATCTCTCGGATCTGCGCACCTTCTTCCGTTTTCTGGAGGCACAGCGCACAGGCGCCCCCACCGATGAAAAAAGTCTGACCGAGATCAATATCTCCGACATTCCCGAAAAGCGCATCCTCGCCGTCCGCCCGGAGGATATCTATTCCTTCATTCTTTTTGCGGGCAACGAACGTCAAAACGGCTGGGCGTCACGCGCACGCAAGCTTTCGGCTGTCAAGGCGCTATACCGCTATTTATCGGTCAAAAAGCACAGTATTGAGAAGAATCCTACTGCAGATATTGACGCGCCGAAGCGACGCGCGACGCTACCGAAATTTCTGACGCTTGAGGAAAGCACAGAGCTTTTACAGGCGGTGAAAAATGATACCGATTCCAAGCATACGGTGCGTGATTTTGCCATTCTCGTTCTTTTTCTTAACTGCGGTATGCGTTTGTCTGAGCTTGTCGGCATCAATCTCACCGACTTTGACCGCGAGCTTCGCACACTACGCATTCGAGGAAAGGGCGCGAAGGAACGTATGGTCTATCTGAACGATGCCTGTCGCCGCGCCGTCGTCGATTACATCAACGACAGACAGCTGACAGACCCCGCAAACGTCACGACGACCGCTCTCTTTCTCGGGCGTAGCGGTCAGCGCATCAGCAATAAAACGGTCCAGTGGATCGTTTATAAATATCTTGACCGCGCAGGTCTTGGCGGGCGCGGCTTTTCGGTCCACAAGCTTCGTCACACAGCTGCGACCCTGATGTATCGCAACGGGAACGTTGACGTTCGCGTACTGAAGGATATTTTAGGGCACGAGCAGCTTAATACGACCCAGATTTATACCCACGTCAGCGACGAGGGGATGGCGGCGGCGGCAGACGCAAATCCGCTGGCGCGACTGAATTTAGATAAAAAGTAAGCACGTTTTCAAAGCCCCTGCATACACTGTTGCAGGGGTATTTTATGGATACACGCATCTATTCCGTAGGGAAACGGCGACGCAGACGACGGCGTCCTTCGCTCAGTCGACTGCTTTTTGTTTTACTCGTGATGGCCGTCTTGCTTCTTTTGCTTTTGAATTTTGAATTAACGCCGCAGCTTTCCGCAATTGCAGAGGCAAGCGTGCGAAACCGTCTTTCGCGCACGGTCAGCGAATCCGTACAGGAAACGATCGAGGAATACGGATACCGTTACAGCGATCTGATCAATCTTCAGTACAAAGCCGACGGCAGCATCTCCGCACTGACGGCAAATATGCCCGCCTTGATCGAGCTGCGTACGCAGGTCGTTCTCTCTCTGCTGCAAAAGATCAAGGACACGCAATATACAGAGATCAAGGTACCGCTTGGCAATCTTTTTGGCTTTGAGGTTTTATCGGGGCGCGGTCCTGATGTGACAGTAGATCTGTTGCTTGCGGAGGGACTCTCTGCACATATGGAAAGCAAATTTACGTCCGCAGGGATCAATCAAACCTTACATACCGTGCTTTTCTGCATCAGCATATCGGTCGATCTGATGCTTCCGTCAAAGCACACGCAGTTTCTTCTGACGGAAAACTTTCCCGTGGCGCAAACGGTTCTTTTGGGTGACGTGCCCGAGGCATATACCGAGATCAACCGTCTCACAAGCGATATCACAGAGGAAGAGATCGACGACTTGAACGATTTCGGCGCACATCTGAAATAAAGAACTTGCAAAAACAGAAAAAATGTACTATAATGGTCTCAAGTAAAGATTTACGGAGAAAAAAATGAACGCAACGATCAAATGTCATACAGATCATATTGACATAAGCACCCTGAAGGCGGGGGATCTGATCCTGCTTTCGGGAACCGTTTATACGGCACGCGACGCCGTTCATAAGCGTATTGCCGCGCTGATCCGTGAGGGGAAGGAGCTTCCCTTTCCGCTTGCCGATTCAGTGATCTATTACGCGGGTCCGACCCCCGCCTCCGGCGACCTTGCCATTGGCTCCTGTGGGCCAACGACCTCCTCCCGTATGGACCCGTACGTCCCGTTGCTCTACGAAAACGGAACGCGCATCACCATTGGGAAAGGCGATCGCTCACCCCAGGTGTACGATACGATCAAGCGCTATCGGGGATTATATCTTTGTGCCATAGGCGGCGCAGGTGCCCTAGCATGTCAGGCGATCAAATGCGCGGAGGTCGTGGCATTCCCCGAGCTGGGATGCGAATCCGTTAAAAGATTGCGGATCGAGGACTTTCCCCTTTTCGTCGGCATTGATGCTATGGGCAATTCTATATTTGGAGATCACGTATGACAGTCGGTGAAAAGCTAAAAAAAGCGAGAAAAGAACAGGGGTTGACCCAAGCCGCATTATCGCAAGGCATCGTAACGCGCAATATGCTTTCCGAAATTGAAAACGGCGTGGCAGCTCCTTCTATCGCAACCATCAAAGCATTGGCGGCGCGACTTGAGCTTCCGATCGAGTATTTTTTCTCCGAGGAAGACGACCTGTTTTTCTTTCAGAAAAAGAATCTGCTTCCCCACCTGAAGCAAGCGATGGCGCGGGGGAATTACAGAGAATGCATCCGTCTTTTCAAGCAATCGGACTTGAGTACGGACGACGAGCTTGCCTATATGCTCGCGGAATGTCACTACAAGGAGGCAGAAAAGGCGCTTCACAACGGCTCCCTGCGAAGTGCCGCTGCCCATCTTTCGCTTCTCAAAGAATATACTGAGCAGACCATTTACTCCACTGCGCATTTTTCCGCCGGGGCGACCGTCCTATCGGCGATCGTTACAAACGTACAGTCCCCGCGCTATGAATTTGACCAAAAGGAATACGTCAAGCACACCAAGACAGCGATCCTCTCTGAGCTTTGCGCTTATCTTCTGGAGGACGTCGGATATCCTTACACATCTGTGCAGTATGCAAAGCATCTCGAGGCGCGTAAGCTGATGAAGGAAAACCGCTACGCCGCGGCACTTTCACTGTTGACCGAGCTGGAAGCACAAAAAAGCACCTACGTTGTCAGTGCCTTCTTCCTCTTCCGCCTGTATGCGGACCTTGAAAGCACTTACCGCGAGCTCGGCGACTATGAAAACGCCTACAAATACTCCTCAAAGCGATTGGCGCAACTTGCCGCATTTCGCACCTGAATTCATGAAAACGCCTTCCAAAAGAGGCGTTTTTTTGTAGCAGAAATGCACAAATCTCAGCTTGTTTTTTGTGGTCTTTCAACAGACTTTAAAAGTCCTGTTAAAAATTTGTTTTTTTACTTGATTTTCTCTTAATTTGGTGGTATATTATATTTGGTGGAAGATTGGTTTTACTTCCCCGTTATACATTCGCAAATAATTATGGAAGGAGAGATTTACTCTGAAATGAGTAGATCGGAATCGACATTGGATAAATATACAAACGTGACCGACAGTCTCCGTTCGCTTCCCTCTGCCGATGAACTGCGCGAGATGCTTGCCGCTCTTGACAATTCAGACGCAAAGGCACAAATTGAGATCCTCTTTGACGAAGATACCTTTGTTGAATTGGGCGCCTTTACGAAGCGTAAGTTTTCGGAGATTTCCATAGCGGATAAAACGGATGAGCTTGAGGGTGTAATCTGTGGCTACGGCGCAATCAACGATCAGTTGGTTTACGCCTTTGCACAGGACGGAGATCGCATGAAGGGTGCGATCGACGAGATGCACGCCAAGAAGATCTGCGCACTTTACGACCTTGCTATCAAAAACGGAGCACCCGTCGTCGGTATTTTCAACAGCGCAGGTGCTGACGTGTACGAAGGAGTTTCGGCTCTTTCCGGCTACGCCAAAATTATGAAGGCGGTATCTGCCGCATCGGGTGTTGTGCCCCAGATCGCGTTGGTCAGCGGCAACTGTATCGGCTCTTCCGCCGCAATTGCTGCTATGTTTGACTTCGTCGTGTATACGAAGGACTCCTCCTTCTATGTCAACGCCCCCGAATTTGCGGGCGAGAACGCTGAGGAAAAGTCACTCATCACCTTTGAGGCGATCGACAAATACGAGGGTGTCTCTTTCGTTCACCGTCTTTTGAATTACCTCCCCCAGAATGCGGCTGAGGGCGTGGTCCCGCTGGAATCCACGGACAACCTCAACCGTATGCTCGGCAACATCGACTTCGAGGGGGATGCAAGACGCCTGATCGCCGCCATCGCGGACAGCGGCATTTATCTGGAGGTCAATTCGGATTTTGCACCCGTCGCCTCAACCGCATTCACCTTCATTGGTGGCATCAAGTGCGGTATCGTTGCAACCTCGTTTGCAGAAAATGAAGGCCGTCTGACTGCTGAGGCGGCAAAGAAGATCGCGAAATTCGTTGATTTCTGCGATGCCTTTGCAGTACCGCTCATCACGCTGGTTGACAGCAACGGCACTGCTATGGTTGCGGAGGGCAAGGACGTTTCCTTCGCCGCCGATCTTGCAAAGCTCGGGCTTGCATATGCAAAATCCGAGAATCCGAAGATTACCGTCATCGTTGGCAAGGCGATCGGTGCCGCGTATGCCCTGCTTGGCTCAAAAGCCATCGGTGCTGACGTGACCTATGCGCTTGATTCCGCCGAGATCGGTGCACTTCCCTCTGAAAATGCGGTCGCATTCCTTTGGAACAATCGCATTACACTGGAAGAGACCCGCGAGGATATCATTGACGAATGGAAGGCATCGCTTGCCTCCCCCGTTGCGGCAGCATCGCTCGGTGAGATCGATGACATCATCAACATCACGGAGCTGCGGGCGCGCATCTGCTCTGCTCTTATGATGTTGGCTGCTAAGGGTACTGCATCCTTCCGCCGACACGTCGTGCTTCCGCAGTAACGGAGGAAGAGCTATGAACGTATTTCTTACGGCTAACCAAACGGCGCTCCAGGATCTCTCAATGTCGGAAAGCGTGACGACGGGGCTTCAGATGCTTTTGATGGGGATGGGGGTCGTTTTCTCGGTCCTGATCGTGATCTGTCTGCTTTTGATTCTCTTCCGCGGTATGATCCACGGATTTGCAGTCAGATCCCCGAAGGAGGCTCCCGCTGCACCGCAACCTCCCGCCACTCAAGCATCACCCAATCCAAATAACGATGCTGAGCTGGTTGCGGTGATCACCGCCGCTATCGCCGCCGCGAATGCGGAAGGCGGCAGTAAGGGCTTCCGAGTTGTTTCCTTTAAGCGGATAAACAAAAACCGTCGCTAAAATGATAATTACGAATAGAATGGAGTAAATATCTATGAAAAAATATAACATTACCGTCAACGGTACGACTTACGAGGTGCTTGTAGAGGAGGTTGGCTCCTCCGGAGTTGTCACGGCTCCCGTCGCGCCCGCAGCACCCGTTGCTCCCGCATCGGCTCCCGTGGCTGCGCCCGCTGCTTCTGTAGCACCCGCCGCGCCTGCACCCGCAGCACCCGCCGGCGGTGTCAGCATTTCGGCTCCTATGCCCGGCACGATCCTTGACGTGAAGGTTTCCGTCGGTCAGGCTGTCAAGAAGGGCGACACGATCTGCATTCTTGAGGCAATGAAGATGGAAAATGCAATTCCCGCTCCGCAGGACGGTACCGTAGCATCTATCAACGCCACGAAGGGTGCGTCTGTTTCTGCCGGCGATATTCTTGCAACGCTCAACTAATACCGAAAGGTTGGAAGCCTAAATGCAAGAAATCATCAAGGCGCTGAAGAACTTCATCAGCGAGACCGGCGTTGCTATGCTTCTTGAGCATAGCGATTGGTGGAAAACGCTCGTTATGTATGCAATCGTGATCGTGCTTTTCTATCTTGCGATTGCGAAAAAGTACGAGCCGCTGTTGCTTCTGCCGATTGCCTTCGGCATGCTCCTTGCGAACATACCCGGCGCCGAGCTTCTGCATACGGATATTTTTGTTGACGGCTCGCACAAGACCGTCGGTGACACGATCCTCGCAGTCTTTCAGAATCCCGAGGGTGTCGGCTTGATCGACGTCCTTTACCTTGGCGTTAAGCTCGGTGTTTACCCCTCACTGATCTTTATTGCCGTCGGCGCAATGACTGACTTCACCCCGCTGATCGCAAACCCCGTCAGCCTTTTGATCGGTGCTGCGGCTCAGCTCGGTGTTTTCCTCGCATTTTTCGGAGCACTGCTTCTCGGCTTTAATCCCGCGGAGGCGGCCAGCATCGGTATCATCGGCGGCGCCGACGGACCGACTGCGATCTTCGTTACCAAGGAGCTTGCCGCACATCTGCTTGGTCCGATCGCCATTGCCGCATATAGCTATATGGCGCTCATTCCGATCATCCAGCCTCCCTTTATGAAGCTGTTGACCACCAAAAAGGAGCGCGCGATCGTGATGACCAACCTTCGTTCGGTTTCTAAATTTGAAAAGGTTGCTTTCCCCGTTTTGGTAACGATCGTCGTGCTTTTGATCGTTCCTTCTGCCGCATCTCTGGTAGGATGTCTGATGTTCGGTAACCTCTTGAACGTTTGCGGCGTTACCGACCGCCTTTCGAAGACCGCGCAGAACGAGCTTTGTAATATCGTTACGATCCTGCTTGGTATTTCGGTTGGTGCAACGGCAAATGCCGAAACCTTCCTGTCACTCGATACCCTTAAGATCATCGCACTCGGGCTTACCGCATTTATTTTCTCATCGGTTAGCGGTCTGCTCTTTGCAAAGATTCTCTGCTTCCTGACGAGAGGAAGGATCAACCCCCTGATCGGCTCAGCAGGTGTATCCGCCGTCCCGATGGCGGCACGCGTTGCCCAGGACGTTGGACGGCGCGAAAACCCATCAAACTTCCTCCTGATGCACGCGATGGGGCCAAACGTTGCCGGTGTAATTGGCTCTGCCGTAGCGGCAGGTGTTCTTCTGGCAACCTTCGCTGCCTGATAAAAAATTGTAGAAAGGACAATCGGTTTACGATTTAAAAATATGGCTAAAGTTAGAATTACAGAAACTGTACTGCGTGACTCTCACCAGTCGCTTGCTGCAACCCGTATGACCACTGAGGAAATGATCCCTGCCCTGCGTGATCTTGATGCTGTCGGCTATCATTCTCTTGAGGCATGGGGCGGTGCTACCTTTGATTCCTGCCTTCGCTTTCTGAATGAGGATCCCTGGAAGCGCTTGCGCATCATTCGTGATAATGTAAAGAATACGAAGCTCCAGATGCTTTTCCGCGGTCAAAACATTCTCGGCTACCGTCACTATGCGGACGACGTCGTTGAATATTTCGTACAAAAGTCGATCGCAAACGGTATTGATATCATCCGTATCTTCGACGCGTTGAACGATCCCCGTAACCTGCAGACCGCTATTGACGCCGCAAAGCGCGAAAACGGTCACGTTCAGGTCGCGTTCAGTTACACGACGAGCCCCGTTCATACAAACGACTCCTTCGCCGCCTTTGCAAAGCAGCTTGAAAGCATGGGCGCCGACTCGATCTGCATCAAGGATATGGCGGGTCTGTTGAAGCCCTACGACGCTTTCCAGCTTGTCAAGACGATCAAATCCAACATTGACATTCCGATCCAGCTTCACACGCACTACACCGCAGGTCTTGCTTCTATGACCATCCTGAAGGCGGTTGAAGCCGGCGTTGACGTTGTGGATACCGCAATCTCCCCCCTTTCGATGGGCACGTCTCAGCCCTCTACCGAGGCTGTTGTCGCTACCCTCGCGGGCACGCCCTACGATACGGGACTTGATCTCGAACAGCTCAATAAGGTCTCCCGCCACTTCGACGGCATTCGCGAGCGCTACCTTGCAAGCGGGCTGATCGACCCGAAGGTGTTGAAGGTTGACGTGAACGCTCTTCGTTATCAGGTGCCCGGCGGTATGCTTTCAAACCTTGTATCTCAGCTGAAGCAGGCGGGAAAATCCGATCGTCTGGATGACGTGCTGGCGGAGGTCCCGCGCGTGCGTGAGGATGCGGGTTATCCTCCGCTCGTTACCCCGACCTCGCAGATCGTCGGCACGCAGGCAGTTATGAACGTCATTATGGATGAACGTTATAAGATGGTTACCAAGGAATTCAAGGGACTCGTTCGCGGCGAATATGGAAAAACCCCTGCTGAGATCTCTCCCGAATTCCGCAAAAAGATCCTTGGCGACGTTGAGCCGATCGACTGCCGCCCTGCTGATCTCCTCGAGCCTGAGATCGACAAGCTCCGCGAGCGTGTTGCACCCTACGCCGAGCAGGAGGAGGACCTTCTCTCCCTTGCCCTGTTCGAGCAGGTTGCAATCAAATTCTTCGAATGGAGAAAAGCGAAGAAATACAACATTGACAGCCATGCGGATGCCGAAAACGGCATTCATCCCATCTGATAAAAAAGTCGTATTGCCTTTCGGCAATACGACTTTTTTATTCATTCAAATCGGTCTTTGGCGAAGGCTCGGGAATGGGCGGAACATTTTTTTGCTTGCGGTATTCTACGGGAGTTACAAGCATCGCCTCTCGAAAGGTTTGCGTAAAATAATCTCTGCCTGAAAAGCCCGATGCTTTTGCGATCTGCTGAATCTGCTTTGCTCCGTCCTCAAGCATCAAAGCAAGCGCATAGTTTAATCGCACATCGTTCAAATATTCCAGCGGTGTCCGACCCGTGCAGATTTTGAAAAGCTTGCCGAAGTAATCCTCTGCAAGCGAGACGGTTTGAGAGAGATCGGAAAGCCTGATGCGCTCTTGAAAGTCGCGGTTAAGATGCTCGAGCGCAGGGCGCAAGCGCAATACGTTTTTATATGCGTTGGTTCCGTTTTGTTGTTGTGCGAAACTACGCAAAAGCCTCGTCATCATATGTAGTATAATTCCGCGGATGCGCAACCGATAGCAGAACTCCTTCTCCAACCACTCATCCTCAAGCTCGTCGAGCGTATGGTGAAGAAATTCCCGAAGCCCTGCTGATAAAATCGGATCGGTACTCATTTCGCGCGCTGAGCAAACCGAAAGTATATAGAGCAGATCTCTGTCAAAGCCACACAGATCATCCGTTACAATATTGGAGTCAAACAGTACGCCTCGCAGCTCCAACGGTTCTCCATTATGACTGCACACTGCATATACGCAGTGATTCGGAACGAAAAAGACGTCCCTTTCCATGGCAAGAAAACGCATCGTGCCGATCTGCACACGCGCCGTTCCGCGCACGATCTCAACCGATGCGATCTGATCGGTCAGGTATCGCGGTGTGATTACAACGCCGTCTCCACCTTCCCGAAAAAACGAGAAGAAAAACGCTCCGTCATTTTTCCTGTTTTGATTCTGCATCCGCTTTTCCATAATACTCCTTCTTCATAAAAACTGTGCAGCCCTCGGACTGCACAGTGGTTGATCAAAGAATGAAATGCTCGGGCATACCGTTTATATATGTTAGCTCTACCTCGCCTAAGATCAAGGGTAGCGCGTAGCGCACACCGTCATCGGTAATGTGATTTCCGTCTGCATTGATAAAGGAATCGGGAACGTATCGAATCATATTGGCAACCTCGGATACGTCGGTGTGCCCGATCTCGATTTTATAGGGATGATCCGACACGCGATTGATCGTCATAACGTGACCGCTGACGCCGCTGACTGCCGCACGGACGGCTGACTTTCCAACCTCTACCGATTCTGAAAGATCAGTAGCCGATGCAATATGCGATGCACAGCGCTGCGGCAGGTTCAGCTCGATAGAACGAACCTTGCAACCGAATTTTTCCTTGACAGCCGATTCAAGCACACGAGCGGTACCCGATAAATATCGGTGGCCGAAAATATCGACGCTTCCGCTTTGCATCCCTTCCCCAACGTAGCGACCGTCGGCGAACTGTATCCCCTCAGAAACGGCGACAACGACGTTCGGGTGAACGGCAAATGCTTTTTCAACCGCGTCTAAAAAGCGATCCATATCGAAGGTGCGCTCCGGCAGATAAATGAGATCGGGAGCGACCCCATTGAGCCTTGGCAATGCGGCAGACATCGTCAACCAACCCGCATCGCGCCCCATAATCTCAACGACCGTAACCGCACGAGTGGTGTAAACCGCGCAGTCGCGAATGATCTCCATCATCGTTGTTGCGATATACTTTGCGGCAGAACCGAATCCGGGAGTATGGTCGGTTCCCGCAAGATCGTTGTCGATCGTTTTCGGCACGCCGATAAAGCGCATCTCATAATCCTGCGTTTTTGCGTAAGCGGTCAGCTTTGCAACGGTGTCCATGGAATCGTTGCCGCCGATATAAAAGAAATAGCGAATTTCATATTTACGAAACAGGGCGAAAAGCGATTCATAAAAAGCGATATCGGTTGGATCGGGGAGCTTTTTGCGGCAGGAGCCGAGGGCTGCGGCAGGCGTATGCTCAAGCGCGACAAGACGCTCATCATCATTGAATGTCTGCCCGAGATCGACCAGATCTTCCTTCAAAAATCCCTCAATTCCGTTTCGCATACCATAAACGGTTTTGATTTCAGAGGCCAGCAAAGCCCCCCTGATCACACCCGAAAGTGTTGCATTGATAGCGGCGGTTGGCCCGCCCGATTGTCCAACGACGGCATTTCCGCGAAGCATATTGGATGTCCTCTCTCATAATTAATTTACGAGTATATTTTACCATATTTCCCTACTCGATGTCAATAAGTGATCGACTTTTCGTTAAAAATCGAGTGCCGTAAACCTCGGTTGCATCGGTAACGATGATGAAGGCTTTTTCGTCACAATCGCATATCAAATCACGCAAACGATATAACTCACGCCGCCGCACGGTACAAAGAAGGATCTCTGCCTCCTTTCCCGAAAACCAAAACCTTCCGTAAAGGACTGTAATGCCACGCCCGATCTCACGGCAAATGCGTACCGAAATCTCACCCGACCGTTCACTTATGATATAAACCGCCTTCGCGCTATTTACTCCGCGTTGCGCATAGTCGAGAAAAAGAGAAAAGGCGAGTGCCGTTGCCAAGGAATAAAAAATACCGCTGATATTCATGCGGGCAAGCGCACCGATTCCGATGATAACGGCATCCAGCAATAGGATCCAGCGGCTGACGGAAATGGCGCGAAGCTTTTCGTGCAAGAGCATTGCTAAAAGGTCGGTGCCGCCGCTTGTAAAGCCGCGTTCAAACAGCAATGCGGTCGCCCCACCCAAAAGCACGCCGCCAAACACAGCGCCAAGAAGCGGCTCTGCCACCAGTGCAGGCAAAAAGTAAAATAGATCCAAAAAGAGAGAAACAGACAGGGTCCCCGCTACGGAGCGCGACAAAACCCGCCCGCCATATCGGCGGAATGCTAAGAAAAATATCGGCAGATTCAAAAGCAGGTTCAAAGCACCGACGGGCAAACGAAAGAGAAAATAAAATACAGAAGAAAGTCCAGAGATCCCGCCAATCACGATTTCGCAAGGCAACAAAAAGGAATGAAAAGCGAGCGCGAATAAAAAACCGCCTAAAACCAAGGTCAAAGAATCAAAAAGCAGTCTTTTTGAATGATTCCTTCGCTTGCCGCTTATTTCTTTTTTCATACCAATCCTCATACTCATCTGAAATTTTACCGATATTCAGTATGTGATAAAAGCCATCTATATATGTGGACACGGAGGTTCGATGCCTCAAGATCCACGCGTGCTCCCACATATCAAGGCAAAAGAGTATGTGATAGCGAGCGTTCGGTATTTCATATCCTGTCGTTGTATCAATCAGGACCTCTCCACTTCTTGAATCCGCCAAAGCCCAAACGAATCCAGACCCTTGCATCCTCAGAGCATTTTCCTTAAATTCATACAAAAATCCGGCGTAGTTTCCGAATCCCTTACAAATAGCGTCCTTGAATTTGCCGCTTGGCATTTCGAGCCCGTCATAAAAGGGACGAAGATTATTGAAAAACACCTCGTGGCAGAAAACGGTTTTCAAATGCTTTAACACGTCACCTCGACAGTATTGGGGAATCAGATTCGGCTTTTGCAGAAGCGCTCGTGCGCTGTATCCTTTGCCCCCCCCAATGCCGACCGACAGAGCGTTCAGTTGTTCTACCTCCCTGCGATATTGGTATTCGTAATGAAGATCGAGCTCCACCGCATCCCATAGCGGATATAGCATTTCCCGATCCACAGGAAAACGGATCGGTATATAAATGTTTCCATTGAAGTTCATCTCATCCTCCTTTTTATCATTTTATTCAGAAGGTACAGAAAAGACAAAACCCCGCGCTTTTTGCGCGGGGTTTTATATTAGGAATCAGAACAAGCCTGTGATCTTTCCATCGGCATCTACGTCAATGCGCTCTGCCGCGGGAGATTTCGGAAGTCCCGGCATCGTCAGGATATCTCCGGTCAGCACAACGATGAAGCCAGCACCCGCAGAGATCTTAACGTTCTTAACGGTTACGGTAAAGCCTTCAGGCGCACCGAGCTTTGTCGGGTCGTCGGAAAAGCTGTACTGTGTTTTTGCAATACAAACAGGGCATTTATCGAAGCCGAGCGAGGAGAGTTTCTCGATCTGCTTCTTTGCACTCGGCATAAACTGCACCCCGTTGCCGCCGTAAACCTTTTTTACAACGGCCTCAATTTTTTCCTCAATCGTCGTATCAAGATCGTAGGAGAAGGTAAAGTTGCCCTTTTCCTCTTCGCAAAGACGGACAACCTCGCGTGCGAGTGCCTCACCGCCCTTGCCGCCATCTGCCCATACGGTCGACAGGACCGTGTTGACGCCAAGCGCACGGCATTTATCAATGATAAACTCGATCTCACGATCGGTATCGGTCGGGAAACGGTTGACAGCGACCACACAGGGCAGCTGATATACGTTTTTGACGTTGGAAACGTGGCGAAGCAAATTGGGAATGCCCTTTTCGAGTGCATCGAGATTTTCGCTATTCAATTCGGTCTTTGCAAGACCGCCGTGCATCTTAAGCGCACGCACCGTTGCGACCACAACGACGGCGTCGGGGGTAAGACCCGCCATACGGCACTTGATGTCAAGAAACTTTTCAGCGCCGAGATCCGCACCGAATCCTGCTTCCGTGATCGTGTAATCTCCCATCTTCATTGCCATCTTGGTAGCAATGACAGAGTTACAGCCGTGAGCGATGTTGGCAAACGGACCGCCGTGTACGAATGCGGGAGTTCCCTCCAGCGTCTGTACGAGGTTCGGCTTGATCGCATCCTTGAGAAGTGCGGTCATAGCCCCTGCTGCCTTTAACTCGCCGCAGGTAACCGGTTTATCGTCGTAGGTATATGCGACGATAATACGCGACAAGCGTTCCTTCAGATCAGTGATCGAGGTGGACAGACACAGCACAGCCATGATTTCGGATGCAACGGTGATATCAAACCCATCCTCGCGTGGGACACCGTTCGCTTTCCCGCCCATACCGTCAACAACAAAACGGAGCTGACGGTCATTCATGTCCACGCAGCGGCGCCAGGTGATCTTGCGCACGTCGATACCGAGTGCATTTCCCTGCTGAATATGGTTATCAAGCATTGCGGCAAGGAGGTTGTTAGCGGCACCAATCGCGTGAAAGTCGCCCGTGAAATGCAGGTTGATATCCTCCATCGGAACGACCTGAGCATATCCACCGCCTGCCGCGCCGCCCTTGACACCAAAAACGGGGCCGAGGGAAGGCTCACGGAGGGCAACGGTTACGTCCTTACCAATGCGGCGCAAGCCGTCGGCAAGACCGATCGTCGTCGTGGTCTTTCCTTCGCCTGCGGGGGTCGGCGTGATCGCAGTGACAAGGACTAATTTCCCGTCCTTGCGCTCGGTTTCATCGAGCAGGGAGAGATCTACTTTTGCTTTATATCTGCCATACTGCTCAATGTACTTATCATCCACGTGTGCTGTTTTTGCGATTTCGCCGATCGGCTTCATCACAGTTGACTGCGCAATTTCGATGTCTGATTTATATGCCATCATCATTCACCCTCATTTTTGGAAATACTTTACTGCGGATTCAAACATACGGATGTCAAATTCGCCGGGAACGTTTTTGTAAAGACCGCTGCCGATACGCTCGCTATGACCCATCTTACCGAAGACACGGCCGTCAGGCGAAGTGATACCCTCGATCGCGTATACGGAGTTGTTGGGATTGAAACGGATATCCGAGGTCGCATCACCGTCAAAATCGACGTACTGCGTTGCGATCTGTCCGTTTTGAGCGAGCATACGTACCGTTTCCTCGGATGCAAGGAAGCGTCCCTCACCGTGCGAGATCGGAACGTTATACACGTCGCCTACATTTGTAGCAGCAAGCCACGGCGATTTGTTGGAAGCGACACGGATTCGTACCAGCTTCGACTGGTGGCGTGCAATCGTGTTGAAGGTCAGAGTCGGCGTATTTTCGTCGGCATCAATGATCTTGCCGTAAGGAACGAGTCCGAGCTTGATCAGTGCCTGGAAGCCGTTGCAGATACCGCACATCAAGCCGTCACGGTTGTTGAGGAGTGCATGAACCTGCTCCTTGATCGCGGCATTACGGAAGAATGCCATAATGAATTTGCCCGATCCGTCAGGCTCGTCACCGCCCGAGAAGCCGCCGGGAACGAATACCATCTGCGATGCGGAGAGCTTCTTCGCGAAGCTGTCGACACTGTTTGCGATACCGTCAGCAGTCAGGTTGTTGATGACGAAGATCTCAACCTCAGCGCCTGCATCGCGCATGACCTTTGCGGAATCGAACTCACAGTTCGTGCCGGGGAATACGGGGATCAATACCTTCGGGCGTGCGATCTTGAGAGCGGGTGCTTTTCTTTCGCCTGCCTCATAGGAAAAGGTTTCAAGTTTGAAATCGCCGTCCTTTTCAAGGCAAGGATAGACCCCCTCAAGCTTCCCTTCGTAAATGTCAGAAAGCTGATCCATCGAAAGCGCGGTGTCTTTATAGGTGATGGCGTTGCGATCGGTTACAAAACCGACGGTCGTACCGTCGCAAAGATCCGCATCAACCTCCAGAAGGAATGCGCCGTATGCATAACCAAAGACGTCGGACAGAGACAGAGATCCATCATAATCAAAGCCAAGTCCGTTACCGATCGCCATCTTATAGATCGCCTCGGCAATACCGCCGTAGGTGGGCGTATATGCGGCGTAGACCTTACCTGCACGCATCAGATCGGTTACTTGCTTGTAAACGGCGAGCAAGGATTCGGTCTTCGGCAACTGATTTTCATCATATTCGGGTGCAAGAAGGACAACCTTGTGTCCTGCGGACTTGAATTCGGGCGTGATGACATCATCGGTCTTGCCCGTCGTTACAGCAAAGGAAACAAGAGTCGGGGGAACGTCGAGATCCTCAAAGGATCCGCTCATAGAGTCCTTACCGCCGATTGCGGCGATCTTCAGCTCCATCTGTGCCTTGAATGCGCCAAGCAGTGCCGCGAGCGGCTTGCCCCAACGCTTTACATCCTTGCTGGGCTTTTCGAAGTATTCCTGGAAGGTCAGATAAACGTCCTCAAAGGAGGCGCCTGTCGCAACCAGCTTCGAAACGCTCTCAATCACCGCAAGATATGCGCCGTGGTACGGGCTCTTTTCGGTGATAAAGGGGTTGTAGCCCCAGGACATAAAGGAACAGGTGTCGGTGTGCTTCTGCTCAACCGAGATCTTCTGTACCATTGCCTGAATCGGCGTCAACTGCTTCTTGCCGCCGAAGGGCATC
>JAFTLE010000052.1 GCA_017452895.1 Clostridia bacterium | reverse complement strand
TTAGCGGACGGACATCTTTTGGAGCGGAAGCTTATCGGTGAGTTTACGCCGAACGGTTACCGATTAACGGCAGAGCTGGTTTGTGTCCAGAATATTGCAGTAGAACAGAAATTTAAGGTTACAGAATAACGAAGGAATTTTGAATGGCAGAAAAAAAGGTATATACCGCTTCGAGCACGGTGACCTCCGTACTCTTTGGCACCTGCGATGCACACGCACGCAGAATTGAGGAGCAGCTTGGCGTCAAGCTATCAAACGGTGGAAGCAAGGAGGGCGCGGACGGTGACGTGATCACGGTCGTCGGCGCGGAGGATGCCGTAGAGAAGGCCGTTGCCACGCTTGAATGCCTGAAGCAGATGGCGAGCGATACGGAGGTGCTGAGCGAGCAGAGCGTTGACTACGTCATCGCGATGGCATCTGACGGACAAAGCGAGCTTGTCGGAACGCTGGAGCATGATGTGATTTGCTTGACGACCCGTGGAAAGCCGATCAAGCCCAAAACGGTCGGGCAAAAGAAATACGTGGAGCTGATCCGTAAGAACACCGTCATTTTCGGCGTTGGCCCGGCAGGAACGGGTAAAACCTTTCTAGCGGTCGCGATGGCGGTCGAAGCGCTCCGCAACAGGACGGTCAGCCGCATTATCCTGACGCGTCCCGCTGTGGAGGCAGGAGAGAAGCTCGGCTTTTTGCCGGGCGATCTGCAAAGCAAGATTGATCCCTATCTACGACCGCTATACGATGCCCTGTACGAAATGCTTGGCGCTGAGAATTTTGCACGCCAGCTTGAAAAGAACGTGATTGAGATCGCGCCCCTTGCATATATGCGCGGGCGCACGCTTGACGATTCCTTTATCATCCTCGACGAGGCGCAGAATACAACGCCCGAGCAGATGAAAATGCTCCTGACGCGTATCGGACAGAATTCCAAGGCTGTGGTCAACGGAGACCTGAGCCAGACCGATCTGCCGTTTGGTAAGAAAAGCGGGCTGTCGGTTGCAACGCAGATCCTCAAAAATATCGATGGAATCGCAACGCACCGCTTTACGGAGCGTGACGTGGTCCGCCACCGATTGGTACAGAAGATCATTATGGCATACGACCAATATGAGCGAGCAAATGAAGGCGCAAGGCAAAGCCGTGGGGTCTACCGCGCGGCACCGCGCACGGAGGGAAAGAAATGAAGCATTATCCACAGATAGGACGAAAACTGAAAATTTATTTTGCATCCGAGGGGGAGCCTTCGGGAATTGACTACGAGCTGAAAATAACGGTACGGCGCGCGATCGAGGCAACACTTGATTTTGAGTGCTTTGAAAAGGATGCCGAGGTATCCGTTACCTTTTGCGACAATACCTATATCAAGGAGCTGAACCGTAAGCACAGAAACATTGATCGGGCAACCGACGTGCTTTCCTTTCCGATCTACGGCGAAGATGAGGAGATCTCAGAATTTGACGTAGAGCCGATCCCGCTTGGGGATGTCGTTTTATCGCTCGAGCGCGCAAGGGAGCAGGCAGAGGAGCTGTCGCATTCCTTTTTGCGCGAGGCGGCATTCCTTTGCGTACATTCGACCCTGCATCTTCTCGGATACGACCACGAGCTTTCCGAGGAAGAGGACGAGCTGATGTGCCGCAAGCAAAAGAAGATCATCGAATACTTGGATATTGAATAAGGACAAGCTATGAAAAAGACAGCTTTTATTGCAATTGTAGGTAGACCGAATGTTGGAAAGAGTACGCTTTTAAACGCGATCCTTGGAGAAAAGATCGCAATCGTTTCCAAGCGTCCGCAGACGACGAGAAACCGTATTACTGGCATTCATACTACGGGTGAAAATCAATTCGTATTTTTGGATACCCCCGGGGTGCATCGCCCGCGCACCAAGCTCGGCGATTTTATGGTCAAGACCGTCGGCGACACGCTTGGCAATGCAGACGCCGCAATTCTCGTGGTGGAGCCGCGTGAGGAGGTGGGCGACATTGAAAAGGAGATTCTCTCAAAGATCAAGTCCTCGCGACTTGATTCTGTACTTGTCATTAACAAGATTGATGCCGTGAATGCTGCAAATGTTGCGAAGACGATCTCTGCTTATTCCGAGTATCATAATTTTGATGCGGTGATTCCGATTTCTGCTAAGAGCGGAAAAGGCGTTGATACCGTCGTTTCGGAGTGTGAGCGTTATCTTAGCGAGAGCGTATGGTTTTTCCCCGACGATATTGTTACGGATCAATCCGAGCGACAGATCGCGGCAGAAATGATCCGTGAGAAGATACTGCGCACGCTGGAGGAGGAGATCCCGCACGGCACGGCTGTTGCGATCGAGGAGTTTGCTGAATCCCCGAAGACCCTGAGGATCCGTGCGGAGATCTTCTGTGAAAAGGAATCTCACAAGGGAATTATTATCGGCAAGCACGGTGCGACCCTCAAGCTGATCGGCACGCGGGCGCGTGAGGATATGGAAAAGTTTTTTGGCATCCGTGTTTTTCTCGATCTGTGGGTGAAGGTCAAGGAGAATTGGCGAGACAGCGATTTCATTTTGAACAATTTCGGGTACAACGATCGCGATGAGTGAATATTTGAATGACGTCAACGGTCTTGTGATCCGTACGATCGATCTACAGGACAACGACAGACTGCTCGTTCTGTTCACCGAGCGATACGGGAAGGTGACGGTCTATGCGCGCGGAAGCCGTATTCTGAAGAGTAAGCATATGGCTTCCTCGCAACAGTTTTGCTTCAGCAACTTTTCCTTATACAAAAAGGGCGACCGTTATTGGATCAAAGAGGCTGAACCGATCGAATCCTTTTATCCTTTGCGAGAAAATTTGCAAAAGATGGCACTTGCCTCTTATATTTGCGAGGTCATATCCGACGTCGTGATGGAAGAGCAGGCGGACGTGGAGCTTTTGCGCTTGACCCTCAATTCTCTTTATGCGATCGCAAAGGGAACCATTCCCTTTGTAAAGATCAAGGGGGCGTTTGAAATACGCGCCGCCTCGATCCTCGGCTTTATGCCTAACGTGGCGTGCTGTAACCGTTGCGCAAAAAGCAGTACGGCCTATTTTCTTGACGTTATGAACGGCACGATCCTTTGTGAGCGTTGTCACGAGGAGGATGAAGCCCTGCATTCCAAAGGACCCTTGAATGAATATGAGGCGACACACGCAAGAATCATCTGCGTGTTGCCTGAGGAGGTACGCTTTGCCGTTGAGTATGCCGTTACCGCGGATCTGAAGCATTTGCTATCCTTTCCGCTATCTGCCGAAAACGAGCATTTTTTTGCGATCGCGGGAGAGCAGTACCTGCTCAACCACCTGGAGCGTGGATTCAAAACGCTTGATTTTTACAAAGAGGTTAACAGATAAGGATGTTATTTACGCAAAAATCTTTGGAGACGCTTGAATTCCATAAGATTACGGAAATGCTTGTTGCCTGCGCCCAGACCGACGGTGCAAAAAACAAGGCGAGAAATCTTTTACCGTCGGACGATATCGATACGGTCCGACGCCGTCAAGCAAAAACCGCCGATGCACGCCGTCTTTTATGCGCTAAGGGTTATCCCGCCTTTGGCGGAACTGCGGCGGCGGTGGATGCCGCAGAGCGTGCAGAGAAGGGATCTGTGCTTTCAACACGGGATCTGTTAGAGGTTTTGGCACTTTTACGCAGTACGCGTCTGCTTTTGGATTATATCCATACCGATCGTCTATTTGAGACCTCGCTTGACGAGGTGTTTGCGCGGTTGCTTTCCTGCCGCACGCTCGAGGACAAGATTTCCCGGGCAATTATTGCGGAGGATACCATCGCAGATGAGGCGAGCCCGATGCTTGCTGACGTGCGCCGAAGGATAAGAAACGCAAACAACAAGATCAAGGATACCCTGCAGAGCTTTATAAACGGCGGAAAAACCAAGTATTTGCAGGAAAACATCGTGACGCTGCGAAACGGTCGTTACGTGATTCCAGTAAAATCTGAGTACCGAAATGAGATCAAGGGACTTTTGCACGATACCTCCTCCTCCGGCTCGACGGTTTTCATTGAACCGATGGGCGTGGTAGAGGCAAACAATGAGCTGCGTGCGCTTCAGATCAAGGAGCAGTACGAGATAGACCGCATCCTTTCGGAGTTTTCAATTGAGGTCTCTGGAATTGCAAATTCGATTCGGTTGAATTATTTGAACATTACGGACATTGCCTTTTATTTTGCGGCAGCTACGCTTGCTGAGGAAATGCGTGCGACGTCCCCTGTTCTCACCGAGGGAAAGCGCATCTCGCTCATCAATGCGCGGCATCCGCTGTTGCCGCGCGAAACGGTCGTTCCGATCTCTGTTTCTCTCGGCGTTGATTTTGATACGCTGATCGTAACGGGACCGAATACGGGCGGTAAGACGGTAACGTTGAAGACCTTGGGGCTTCTCGCCCTGATGGCTCAATCGGGGCTTCAGATCCCTGCGGATGAATCCTCTGAGCTTTGTGTATTTGAAGAAATATTGGTCGATATCGGCGACGAACAGAGCATTGAACAGTCTCTGTCAACCTTTTCCGCGCATATGGTCAATATCGTCAATATTCTCAAAGAGGTCTCGCCGCATTCACTCGTGCTTTTTGACGAGCTTGGTGCGGGCACAGACCCCGTTGAAGGCGCGGCGCTTGCCATTGCTATTTTGAGCGCATGCCGAAAAATGGGAGCGTTATCTGCGGCGACCACGCACTATGCAGAGCTGAAGGCGTTTGCCCTGGATACTGACGGCGTACAAAACGCCTCTTGCGAATTCGACATAGAGACCCTGCGCCCAACCTACCGTCTGATCATCGGAACACCCGGAAAATCGAATGCCTTCGCTATTTCCGAGAAAATAGGATTGCCGCAACAGATCGTATCCTTTGCCCGCGATCTGATCTCGGATGAAAACCGCCAGTTTGAGACCGTGATTGAAAAGCTGGAAGCGGCACGCATCGAAATGGAGCATGACCGCGCACTCGCCGATAAGGAGCGTCGTGAATACGAGAAATACCGCGCTAGCGCTGAGGCGGAGCTGAAAGAACGCATTGAGAAATCCGAGGCGGAAATTGAAAAAACGAAAGAAAAAGCAAGGCAGCTTCTTGACAGCGCAAGAGCTACCAGTGAATTCGTATTTAAGCAGCTCGAGGATATCCGTAAAAAGCAGGAGAAGGAACGCAGTGCCGCAGAGCTTGAAAATGCGCGCCGTGAAATACGGACACAGCTCAAAAACGGCGAAGGACAATATGCTGCGCTTGATGTGAACGAGATCGATCTTTCCGCACCCTATACGTTACCGCGCCCCCTTAGGGTCGGGGACCTTGTTTTCCTTGTGAGCTTCGGTCAGGAGGCTGAGGTGACGGCACTTCCTGACTCGAAAAATATGGTTGCCGTTAAATCGGGTATCCTGCGTGCGAAGGTGCCGCTTGATAAGCTACGCCTTCTGGATGCGTCGGTCAAGCGTAAAAAAGAAGAAAAAAGCAAGCACGGCGACGTTCGCAAGACGGTGATCGTAAATTTTAAGCCCGAGATCGACGTGCGCGGAAATATCGGTGACGACGCTTGGTTTATGATCGATAAGTATTTGGACGACGCAATGGTTGCCGGTGTGAAATCGGTCCGCATTATTCACGGCAAGGGAACGGGTGCATTGCGAGCTGCCATTCAACAGAATTTGAAAAAGGATAGGAGAATCGAAAGCTATCGCAACGGTGTATACGGTGAGGGAGACCTTGGCGTGACCGTTGTAGAGCTGAAATGACTATGGAACTGAACAACAGTAAGACTGCGCAGGAATTGATGAAATATACCGCGGGCCTTGACGGCTTGATCGGTGCGACCGCTTTTGAGGATGACGGAACTGTGATAGCAATAGGAAAGGACACAGGTGATGCCGTTTGCGCAGTGGCGGAGGGCGCACTTGATCCTGAGATTGCACTTCATCTTGATATTTATGAGTCCAGAAGAGACGTTTTCACGGTTTTTCATTTTGAATGCTCGCAGCTTGGCGGCTATGAAAAGAGCGGAAAGCTGCCGAATTTGAATCTCTTGCCAGAGACCGCCATTCAATGCGGAAAGCTCGTACATGACACGTTTTCATCCTTTCTTCTTTCCGATCGCAGTATTTATGTTTCAAAGGAATACGGTATTTTCGTAACCGGAAAGAGTCCGAGGGACGTACATATCCGCTATCAGAATCTTTTGCGCTGCGTGCGCGTTGGTTCCCGTGCTGAGCGCGCGGGGCTTGCCGTTCATTTTCTTTCTGAAAAGCATATTACGGTTCACAATCTGAAGGTTACGCCGCCGCTTGTAAAGTTTCAGCGCCGCCCGCAGGATTCCGTTGAGTCCGAAATGCGCAAATATCTTGCGGAGCGTGTCCGTCGGTGCTGTGAGAAGGATCTCTTTTCGATCGTGCAAGGAACGCTTTCGGTTCGTTTATCCGAGGATTCCTTTCTGATCACACCGCGCGATTTTGACCGTGCGAGCGTAAAGCCGCACGAATTGGTTTTGGTGACGGGAGAGCAGTGTGAAAGTGGAAAAGAGCCCTCGCGATCCGCGCTATTACACCACGCGATCTATAAGGAACAGCCGAACGTAAGGTCGATTATGATCGCACTCCCTGAGGCAATGATGGTATCGGCCTGTACTGCAAGCGCGGTTGAGGGGATCGAACGCTTTCCCTTCGGCGCATCGGTAATGCAGCCGATGCTGTTTTCCAAAGAGATTTCGCTTGAAAAGCCTATCATTATGATCGAAAACGACTGCGCGATCGTGCTTGGTACGTCGATTGACGACGCGATCGAGAAGCTTGATCGGGCAGAGAAGGCAGCGGCAGAGCAGTTCTGACCTTATATGAGCTGAATATAGAAAAGCTCCGACAGACCGAAGGATCTGTCGGAGCTTTTTTGTTTAAGTATGGGTTATTGATGCCTTGATTCGCAGTGGCTTCCGTCGAACATGCCGTGAAGATCCGCCTCAAGATCCTCGCCGATCTCTGTGCGGAAGCCAACGGCCTTGAGAATGCTAAGGTCTCCTGCCTCCTTGCGACAGCGAGCCTTGTGAACGCCACGCAGATCGATGAAATTCAGAGTCGCTCGACCCATAATAAAGATCGCTTCAAAATCCTCGATTCCGGGAACGAGGACAAGATCGTATACGTATCCGTAATCATCGTTCAACGTAAATTGTGCGATCCCTGTAAATACGTCGTCAACGTGGGCGGCGTAGCAGAGGGCATCGGGGCGGTACTGTACCCCGCAAGCGATGCAATATTCCTTTTGTACTTCCTTGCTTTGAACGGGCTTGATAATTAACATGGCATCCTCACTTTGCATTCTTGTAGAGATATTCGACTTCTTTTTGCTCAAGATAGCGCCATTTTCCGACGGGTAAGGCGTTTAATTTCAGATTTCCAATCGCAATCCGATTGAGGCGGCGGACGGTGAGACCTGCCTGCTCACACATTTTACGGATCTGGCGATTGCGCCCCTCATAGAGCTTCATTTTCAAAACCGTGCCGCTCTCATCGGTGCTGACCTTCGTCACCTCCACGGGCATGATTTTGTATCCGTCGATCACAAGCGGGGAGGTCAGCGTTTCCATTTGTGCGTCGTTCACTTGCTCTGCAACCTTGACACGGTAGAGCTTTGGAATACTGTGCTTGGGATGCGTCAAGAGATTGGCAAGCGTGCCGTCGTTTGTCAGGAGCAAAAGCCCCTCGGAAACCTTGTCAAGGCGGCCAATAGGGTAGACGCGCGCCTCAACCCCGTCAAGGAGATCAATGACGCATTTTCGCCCCTCGGGGTCGCTTGTCGTCGTAACGTAGCCGCGCGGCTTGTTCAGCATTAAATAGACGTGCTCCTGTTTGCGTGCGGGCGGAAGGATCTTTTGCCCGTTCCAGAGCACGGTATCGCGGTGAGGCGTGATCTTGTCACCAAGCCTTGCACGCTTTCCGTTGACGGTCACATTGCCATCTTCGATCTCATGCTCTGCGGCACGCCTTGATAACACGCCGCAGTCCGTAAAATACTTTTGGAGTCTGATGGTTTCCATAGTCAATTTATTTGAAAAAATCAAATATTCCTTTTTTATATTTCTTTGCGGGGATGGATTGCTTTGCGGTCAGATCGACCGACGCAAGCTCACGGTCGCCGATCTTGAAAACAACGTGTCCCAATACCTGACCCGTTCGGATCGGTGCGGTTGCAAATCGGTTTAAAATAACCTCTGCCTCCACCTCCTGATCGGAAAGCGGAAGGACTGCGTAAACGTCACTGTCGTTGGAGCAGAGGACCGATGCCGTCTTGCCGTTGATGACGGGGATCTCAAAAGCGATCTCATACGTGGATGCTAAGAGTCGGTTTTCAAAGTTTTCAAATCCGTATTCAAAAAGCCGTGTATGATCCTGCCAATCGTTTGGTGCGTCAAGCGTTACGGCGATCAGCGTAAGGTCGTCACGGATCGCTGCCCCTGCAAGACAACGGCCGCTGGTTTTTGTGTAACCTGTTTTGATGCCGATCGCGCCGTCGCAAACGCGTAGCAGCTTGTTATGATTGACAAGCACCTTTACGACCGATCGGTTAATGGGGGAGATGACCTTTCGGTAGGTTGATACGATTTGTGCAAACAGCGGATTTTCAAGCGCCGCACCGCAAAGGATCGCAAGATCGCGCGCGGTCGTATAATGCTCCGCGTCGTGAAGACCATGCGGATTTTTATAGTGCGTATCCTTCATACGGAGCGCGGCGGCGCGCTGATTCATCAAGTCGGCAAAGGCATCCGTACTGCCGCTGATCGAAATGGCGAGTGTCGCCGCGACGTCATTGGCACTTTGGAGCATCAGTGCATAAACGAGGTCGATCAGACGGTACTTGTCGCCTTCCTCTAAATATAAGGAGGAGCCCTCGATTCCAACCGCTTCCTTCGGAACTGTGACGATGGTGTCGGGGGGGGCGGAGCACTCAAGGGCCAGAAGCGCCGTCATGATCTTCGTCGTGCTTGCCATAGGCAGCCGCGCGTCAATATTTTTGCCGTAGAGGATGATCCGTTCGCTTGGCTCGTACAAAATTGCGCTTTTCGCGGAAAGATCCCCGTCCTCCAAGCCATGAACGCGAAGCGTAATGCCAAAAAACGCGAGCGGAAGACAAACGGCGATGAGAAGAATGAGTAAAATGCTTTTTTTCACCGCAACCTCCAAAATAGACTTCAGGGTTACTATGTGAAAAAAGAAGAAAAATATAGCGAACAAAAAATAACAAAGCTGTTATTTTGCGGCGGTGTCTCCGGTTTCCTCTGCGGTCTCTTCCTTCTTTTTATCCTTGATCAAAACGTCCTTCAGACGCTGTAAAATATCGGGAGACCGTTCGATCAGGGCGGCAACCTTGTCTACCGTTGAGCCGTCACCGCCTGAGGTGATCGGCAGAAGATCAAATCCGCCCGTGGGCGAGATGATGAGAAATGCCACGGGAGAAATGGTGACACCCGTTCCGCCGCCGCCGCCAAAATGCGATGTGGTGGTCTGCGCTGTTTTTTTGCCCGCGTAATCGAGCCCGCCGGATGCAAAGCCCATCGAGATCTTTGATACAGGGATCACGGTTGTGCCGTCAGGGGTCGTGATCGGTTGCCCGATAACGGTTTCGGCATCGGCGTATTGCTTCAAGCTTTCGATCGATTCACCCAGAATTTCACTGATTTTGTTTTCAGCCATTTTAGTACCTCCCGATCTTATGACCGTGTATTTTTAGATTTTTATTTGTTGCTTGTAAAGTTTATGGCGAGGCGGAACAGTAAATGGAGTGCTGTTACGAGCCGTAGCCAAAGGCAGATATGGACGTCAGCCGTTGTTTTGTCGCTCAAAAAATCTGCAGAGACCGAAACGTTCTTTTCCTTGATGGGCTGTAGGTTGCTTTGCTCCTCGCAAAATGCGAGAATATAAGAAACCGTTTGAGAAACGCCGCCGTATAGAATTGCCGTTTTAGCGGCATCGTCGGTAGCGACGGCAATCTTTAATCTGTCAATGCGAATATGAAGCCTGCCGATGAAGCGTGAATAAATCCCCTTCAGCAATTTGTAGATCAGCTGAACCGTTGAAAGAATACTGCGTTTTTGATTCGGTTTTTTCTTTTTTGCTGAGATCTTCGCGCTTTGTCCCTCTGCTTTTTTTTGCCGTTTGCGCCGCTTCTTTCGGCGGATGCCTCGTAGCTTCGGTTTCTTTTCTTTTTGCGGGAAAAGCGTATGATGAAAGAAAAGGATCTGCAAACGGACATGGGGCAATTCATCATCGGTATGGTATGTGATATGAAAACGGATCGGTAACAGAAGGAGCAAAAAGAGAAGCAGAACAGTCGCCAATACGATAGATAGCGCTAACATCCGAGCTCTCCTTTTTTAGATTTTTTATTCCTGATATCCCTCTGCGGTGCTTTCAAAGCTTTCTTCCGACTCAGAGACCTCTGTTCCGTCGGGGAGACCTTCCTTTTCTCGGTCAAGTGCCAGAAGCGAATCGTCCATGGTAAGCTGATCCTTGTCAACACCGTGAAGTGCCTCATTCGTTTGTCTTTCTAGGCGGGTCAGGATCTCAACCGCATCTCCCGAATCGATTCCGGGCAGCTCGCTCAGCGAGCGGATCCCGAAGCAACGGAGAAAATCCTCCGTCGTGCCGTAAAGCATCGGACGGCCCGGGGCGTCAACACGCCCCTTCGCCTCGATGAGCTTGCGCTCAAGCAGAGAGGAGACTGCGTAGCTTGAATCGACACCGCGAACCGTGTCGACGTATGCGCGTGTGACGGGTTGGTTGTAGGCAATCACGGCAAGCGTTTCGATCGAGGAGTTGGAAAGCGTTCCGTTTCTGCGGATTCCAAGTGCCTCACGAATATAGGTCAGATACTGCTGCTTGGTGCAAAGCTGACAGGAATCCTCAAAGGTGACGAGGATGACACCGCGCGGAAGTGGCGAGGAGTTGTATCGGTCCGCATAATCCTCAACGTGTTGGCGTGCAAGGCTTGGAGAGATGTCAAATACCTTCGCCAGCTGCGTATAGGTAACGGGATGTCCTGCTGCAAAAAGGATCGCCTCAATGATCTCGTCAATTTTTTCGAGTGCCTCTATTCCGGCGTCCTGCTCAGGTGCCTGCGCTTGTGTCGTCATCGTTTCCGTTGTTTCCATCTTGAAGTTCTCCATCGTTTTCAAATTCACTTTCTGTCGGGGATTCGGGGGGGACATAGTCGGGATTCAATCGGAACTTTACGAGCAGCTCGTACTGATCCGATTCAATGCCGTCCTCCTCCTCACAAATCAGGATGCGTCCGATCTTAATGAGCTCAAGAATACCCATAAAGGTGGCGATCAGCTCGCTTTTTTCCTCAGCATCCTTCAGTAAAAAGAAGAGAGAGGCGCGTTCGTTTTCGGTCAAAAGATCGATAACGGTTCCGATCTTTTCTTCGACCGAATAAACCTTCGTTTTGATCAAGGGGTTGATCAGCGTAGTGGGTCTGCGTTCCTGCTGATTGCGCAGGCGCACCAGCATCGTGTTCAAGGCGCGTGTTAAAAGAGAGGGATCAAGACCGAGGGGAAATCCCTTCTCGGGCGGGATCTCATCGATATCCTTCGCAAGTCTTCCCGAATATTCAACGTAAAGGGGGCGCATTTCTTCGGCGGCCTGCTTTGCCTTCTGAAGCAAGAGAAGGGCGTCGATGATCTGGGCACCGGGCTTTTCGCCGTCATCCTCCTCTCCTGTCTTGGGGAGAAGAATGCGGCTCTTGATCAGCAAAAGCTCGCTTGCCATAACCAAAAACTCGCTCGTGACCTCCATATTCATCTCTTGAACCTCGGAGATGAATTGCAGATATTGGTCGCAGATCTCAAGAATCGGAATATCAGCGATATTGACCTTGTTGCGTTGTACCAAGGTCAAGAGAAGGTCGAGCGGACCGTCGTATGCGTCCAAATGGTAATTGATCTGTGTGTTTGTCATTTTTAGATCCTTACGGTGTTCAAATTAAAAAATGGGAAGCAAGCAGAAAAGGCGGATCATCAGCCCCGACAAAAATTCAGAAAGGAAACCGAGCGGGCTGATGCCGAGTCGACTTAAAAGCCAAAAGACAGCAATCAGGATGATGGGATAGTAATTGCTGTGTTTATAGAGTGCGTAATTGGCGCGGGGAGACAAAAAGTAGGATAGGATACGGGAGCCGTCAAGCGGCGGTAGCGGGATCAGGTTGAAGAGCGCGAGATTTAAATTGATAATGTGGAACAAATACAGGAAAAGCGCTAAATAATAGCAAAAATCATAGAGAAGACCAAAGGAAGAAAAACGGATGTTTAGGATCAAAAGATATAAAAAACAACCGATAAAAGAAAGCAGAAGATTCGAGATGGGACCCGCAATCGCGGTGAGAGCGATGTCTCTACGCGGTTTTTTGAAATAACGCGCGTTGATTGGCACGGGGCGCGCCCAACCGAAGCGGAAGAAGATCATACAGATCGTTCCGATGGGGTCGAGGTGGCGCAAGGGATTCAGGGTAAGTCTGCCGAGATTGCGGGCGGTCGGATCCCCGAGCTTGTATGCGGCGAATCCGTGCGCGCACTCATGTACGACGAGTGCGATCAGGACGGCGGGAATCGTTAAAATATACGGAATCAGTTGATCAATCATAATCGTTCCTTAAGGTAATACCTTGTAAATTTCCTTCCAGACCTCTTCTTTTCCAATACGGGAGACGGAGGAGAATGGGATGACCGTCAGGTCGGGAAGCTCTGGAAGGGCTGCTTTGATAGCTTCAATTGCTTGCTCGGTCGCGGTTTTGCTCAGCTTGTCTGCCTTCGTTGCGACGACGAGAAAGGGGAGTCCTGTGCTCTCAAGGTATGAGATCATCATTTTGTCGTCGTCGGTCGGACCGATCCTGACATCTACCAGCTGCAGAATGAGGGAGATCTGATCCCGCATCGGGTTTTTGGTGAAGTAGGCATCCGTGACCTCGGAAAAGCTTGATTTCGTATCTGCGGAGCGCTTGGCAAAGCCGTAGCCCGGAAGGTCAACAAAATAGATCTTTCCGTCAATATCATAGAAGTTGACGGTCAGCGTTTTTCCGGGGGAGGAGCTGACGCGTGCTAAGGATTTACGCCCGAGCAAGGTGTTTAGCAAAGAGCTTTTTCCGACGTTGGAGCGGCCACTGAAAGCGATCTGCGGGCGCACGTCGGACGGAAACTGACGAAGATTTCCCGCGCTCATTTTCAGATCGGCCCGATTCAGATTTAATTTCATTTTATACTCCTTCAGAGAACTTGACGTGCGGGATGGGGATCGTTTTTCATGGGAATACCCGGGCAGAAGCCGTTTTTCTCCTCGCACGGCGGGTCAATGGGACGGAGTGCGACTGCAAGCACGTCTTCGATCGTGTCACAGGGGATCAAGCAGAGATTTGCGGCGGCTTCCTTGTCAAGCTCGTCAAGATCGCGCATATTTTCGCGCGGGTAGAGGACGGTTTTTACGTTGCCCTTATACGCCGCCATCGTTTTTTCACGTAGGCCGCCGATGGGTAATACGCGGCCGCGAAGCGTGATCTCACCCGTCATTGCAACGTCGTGATAAACGGGACGTCCGGTTAATGCGCTGAGGATCGAGGTCGTCATCGTGACGCCTGCAGAGGGGCCGTCCTTCGGGATCGCACCTTCGGGGAAATGGATATGTATATCCTTCGTTGTGGCAAAATCGGCGGGAATTCCGTAACGGTCTGCGACCGAACGGATGTAGCTGATCGCTATGCGCGCAGATTCCTTCATAACGTCGCCAAGCGAGCCTGTGAGCTCCACGTTGCCTTTGCCGGGCAGGATAACGGTTTCGACCTTCAGAAGATCACCGCCCGCTTGCGTGTAAGCAAGGCCGTTGACGAGACCGACGGCATCGTTTTCTTCAATTTTTTCGGGGTGGAATTTGGGCTTACCAAGGTAGGCTTTGACTTGCGTCGGCGTAACCGTGATGCGGCGCGTCGTGCCGTCCACAAGATCCTTTGCCGCCTTTCTGCAAATTGCCGCAATTTCCCGCTCAAGATTACGGACGCCTGCTTCTGCCGTATAGGAATCGATCAAAAGCAGGAGCGCGTCTTTTTGGATGCGGAGCCGGTTGCCGTTGAGGCCGTGTCGCTTCATTTGCTTACGGATAAGATGGCGTTCTGCGATTTCGAGCTTTTCGGTACGGGACTATGCATTGAGTCTGATGATCTCCATACGGTCGATCAGGGGCTCGGGAATCGCTTCAAAATTATTAGCGGTCGCAATGAAGACGGTGTCGGAAAGATCTAACGGCATTTCGAGAAAATGGTCGCGGAAGTAGCTGTTTTGCTCGGGATCGAGGACCTCGAGAAGCGCGGACGAGGGATCTCCGTGTGAGTCGCGGGTCAGCTTGTCGACCTCATCCAGAACGATGAGCGGATTCATCGTGCCCGCAGAGCGGATCGCTTCAACGATTCTGCCAGGCATTGCGCCAACGTAGGTTTTGCGGTGACCGCGGATATCGGCTTCATCACGGATGCCACCGAGGGAGACACGTACGTATTTCCTGCCGAGTGCCCGCGCGATGGAGGCGGCGATGGAGGTCTTTCCGACTCCGGGAGGGCCAACGAGACAGAGAATCTGATTTTTAACGTTGGGGGAAAGCTGCTTTACGGCGATAAATTCAAGGATTCTCTCCTTCACCTTTTCAAGGCCGAAATGATCGTCGTTCAAAATTTTTTCCGCGCTCTTCACATCGGCTTTTTCGTCGGAAAACTGATTCCAGGGAAGCTCGA
>JAFTLE010000051.1 GCA_017452895.1 Clostridia bacterium | reverse complement strand
GTCAACATCATTTCGAGCAACGCGAGAACATCATTCCTCATTTCCTCGGCACAAATGAACGAGGTTGCGGCAAGCCGCAAATGATGTGATGCTTCGCATCAATGATGTGGGCTCACGCCCAATGATGTTGCACTCCGCGCAAACGGAGAGTTGCAATTTCATCCTATGAGCACAGAAAATTCCGTACACGCAAGTGTGCGGAATTTTTACTTATTACCTCTTCACTCTTCACTTTTCACTAATTCGGCGTGTGCGGAATTTTAGGTAAGAGGGAATAGTGAAGAAGTGATGAAAAAAGACCGCTTTTCACTGATTGGGCAAAATCCGTAATCTTCGACTCTTAATACATAGAAGGATGCCTCCGGATACGGGGGGCTTTGTTTTTCCACGACCTACAAAATTCTTTCCTTGACAAAGGACACGCTTTTTGGTAGAATAAATGCGCACGGACCTTCACAGTCCCAAAAAGCTTCCACTAACCGTAAGGAGAAAACAAGATGAAAGCAGTCATACTCAATTCGGGCATGGGTACGCGTATGGGCGTTCTGACAAAGGAGCACCCCAAATGCATGACCGAGATCGCAGAGAATGAAACCATCCTCAGCGCACAGTTGAAGGCGATCGCCGAGGTCGGGATCACCGAGGTACTGATCACCACGGGATATTTCAACGACGTGCTTGTGAAATATTGCGAGTCCCTGAAGCTTCCCCTTGAGATCGAATACGTATACAATCCGCTCTTTGATCAAACGAACTATATCTATTCCCTCTATTGCGCGCGCGAAAGTCTGCGTGACGAGGATATCATTTTGATGCACGGCGATATGGTTTTTTCGCCCGACCTCTTTGAAAAAATTGTGGATTGTCCCAAAAGCTGTATGGCAGTAAGTTCAACCGTAGCACTGCCCGAGAAGGATTTTAAAGCAGTCCTCAAGGAAGGCAAGATCGTTGCCGTTGGCATTGAATTTTTTGAAAATGCCGTGGCGGCACAGCCGCTTTACAAGCTGCTTTCGGAGGATTGGAACGTCTGGCTTGAGGCGATTGAGCGCTACTGCGAGAGTGACAACGTCAAGTGCTATGCTGAAAACGCCTTCAACGAGGTCTCGCACCAAACCGAGCTTTATCCCTATGACGTGGAGGACGTCCTCTGCCAGGAGATCGACAACAGCGATGACCTCGCCATTGTAGCAGAAAGGTATCAGAGCCTGATGCAATGCGAGCCGCCGAAGACCACAGGGGAATCAAAATTTTCCGACGATCTTCCGTTCCTTTACGAACAGCAAAAGGAGCGCCTCGCTCACGAGCGTGAGGATTCTGCCTTCCGCAAGGCGAAAAACGCCTTCTCCCTGCCGATTGAGAAGGCCGCGTTCCAGATGGCATTTATGCTTGTGATCTCTCTGTTCCGTTCGATCGTTTTCTCGTGGGTCAATATTTTTATGTTCGTCGCGATTTTGGTGTGCGGACTCGTCGATCTTCTGTATCTGCCCGTCTATGCGGTCCTTTACCCCTTCCTCTGCCTTTATTTCGCCGTTTTCAAATCGGCACGAATCAAACGCCTTGAGCGCGTGCTCGCCGAAACCGAAAAAGCCTTGGCAGAAAAGGCGTGATCTCTTCCAAAAGCGCTCCAAGCGGAGCTGTTCTCGCACTCGCCGCGGGCGACATTGTAAAGTTAAGTTGACAAAAGAAGGCAATGCCGCGATCTGCGGCATTGCCTTCTTTCTTGCTAAAAAAATTCCCATTTCTGTTTTGAGGTTGACAAACGGCATAGAAGAATGGTATAATCAATAAGATAAAAAACAGTATTCGGGCGAGCTTTCGTCCTGTGGGGAGGGTTGAATCATCAAACAAATCGAAACACAGAGTCATATCAACGCTCTCGGCGAAAAATTCAAGGAATCGGCGATCTCGGTCCTGCCGATCCTCATCATCGTCTCCCTGCTTTGCTTGCTCGTAACACCGCTGTCGGCGAGCCTTCTGCTTGCCTTTTTGATCGGTGCTTTGATGATCATCATTGGTATGGGGCTTTTCACCCTTGGAGCGGAGACCTCAATGACCGTGATCGGTAACCGCATCGGATCGGCACTGACGAAATCGAAAAAGCTGTGGCTGATCCTTCTGATCAGCTTCGTGCTCGGTGTCGCCGTCACGATCTCAGAGCCCGACCTTCAGGTGCTGGCACAGACCGTACCGCATATTGATAGTATGGTGCTGATCGTCACGGTCGGTATCGGTGTCGGCTTCTTCCTTATGGTTTGTATGCTGCGTATCTTCCTCGGTATCAAGCTACGTTGGCTTCTGCTCTTCTTTTATTTGCTCGTATTCCTGCTCGCGGCGTTTTCCGATGCGGATTATCTGAGCATCGCGTTCGATGCGGGCGGTGTGACCACGGGGCCTATGACCGTTCCCTTCATTCTCGCACTCGGTGTCGGTGTCGCAAACATCCGTTCCGACCGCGGGGCGGGGAGCGACAGCTTCGGTCTTGTCGCCCTTTGCTCGATCGGTCCGATCCTCTTCGTTCTGATCCTCGGCTTTCTCTATCCGAATGCCGACGGTGTCACCGATGTGACTTCGGTCGTTTGGAGCAGTACGACCGAGATCGGGCGGGCTTACCTTTCCTCGATTCCACACTCTATGAAGGAAACGGCGGTAGCACTCGCTCCGATCGTTGCGATCTTCCTCCTGTTTCAGCTTCTTTCCTTCAAGATGCCCGCGCGTGCCTTCTTCAGGATCTGCTGGGGCGTGCTCTTTACATACCTCGGACTCGTCCTCTTCCTCACGGGTGTCAACGTCGGCTTCTCCTCGCTTGGCGCAGTGCTCGGCACACAGCTTTACGCAGGGTGGACGCGTTACCTTCTGATTCCGCTCGCTATGTGCCTCGGTTGGTTTATTATATCGGCAGAGCCTGCCGTCTATGTGCTGGAAAAGCAGGTTGAGAGCGTCAGCTCGGGTGCGATCCCCGGCAAAGCAATCAAGTACAGCCTCTCGATTGCGATCGCCCTTGCAATGGGCATTGCGATGCTGCGCGTGCTGACGGGGATCTCTATTATGTGGTTTCTCGTCCCCGGCTACGCGATCGCGCTGATCCTTTCCTTTTTCGTGCCCGATATCTATACCGCCATCGCGTTTGACTCGGGCGGCGTGGCATCGGGTCCTATGACGGCAACCTTTATGCTACAATTTATGATCGGTACCTGCTCGGCGGCAGGCGGCAATATCCTGACCGATGCCTTCGGCATCGTCGCAACCGTCGCTATGATGCCCCTGATCTCGATTCAGATTGTCGGCTTCATCTACGGACGCAAGGCGCGCGTCGAGAGGACGACCGATGATGTCGTTGACGACGAAATCATAGAGCTTTGGGGGTGATGGAATGAATTACGTAATTTCAATTATCAATCCCGATATGTCAGCGCGGATGCACGCCATCTGCGACAGCCTTGCGTTGCCGCTGTGCATCGAGCTGCACGGGCGTGGTACCGCAACGCGGAATGTGCTCGATCTGCTTGGCCTCAGCTCGCGTGAATACCACATTCTGATGACGGTGGCGGATCGAGGTCGCACCGCATCCCTGATCGACGAAGCACGCCGCCAGCTCTACATCGACGCACCCGGCCACGGCATCATCGTGGCAACCCCCATCAAAAGCGTAGGAGGAGGAAAAACCTTGTCATACTTAAATGGTGGCCGCCCCACGGAGGGCGCGCCCGAGCTGAATTTTAACTACGAGATCATTTTAGCGATCGCCAACGAGGGCTACACCGACGCTGTTATGGATGCCGCACGCGCGGCAGGCGCACGCGGCGGCACGGTCCTTCACGGTAAGGGCACGGGCTCGAAGGATGCCGAAAAGTTCTTGAAGGTCTCCATCGCGAGCGAGAAGGAAGTTATTATGATCGTCGCTAAATCCAGCGAAAAGACGGCAATTATGCAGTCGATCGTCAGGGAAGCGGGTGTCGGCACCGAAGCGGGGGCTGTCGCCATGTCCCTGCCCGTCTCCGCCATCGCAGGCTTCGGTATGCTCGATAACAACTAACAAAAGAAAATGAAATAAAGAAAAGCCGCCATTGGCGGCTTTTCTTTATTTCAGGAAAAATCGCAGCAGCCTTTTGTAGCTCTGCTTATAGGGCTGATAACGCATCGGCAGATCGAGCCAGGTCTTTTTATTGACCAAGGATTTCGTGTGTGAGAAGGCGTCGAAGCCCGCCTTCCCGTGATACGCGCCCATTCCGCTTTCGCCCACGCCGCCAAAGCCCATATTGCTCGTGGCAAGATGAATGACCGTGTCGTTCACACAGCCGCCGCCGAAGGATAAACGCTCGGTGATCTCTTTGATGCTCTGTTTGCTCTCGGAAAAGACATATAGTGCCAGCGGCTTCGGTCGGTCGGCAAGCAGGGGGATCACCTCGTTAAAGTCTTGGTAGGTGAGAATCGGCAAGATCGGACCGAAGATTTCCTCACTCATCACGGCATCGTCAAAGGTCACGCCGTCAAGAAGCGTCGGCGCGATCTTCAGCCGCGCCTTGTCGGATTCACCGCCAAGCACGGTCTTATCGTGATCGATCAGCGAAAGCAGGCGGTTAAAATGCTTTTCGTTCACGATCCTCCCGTAATTGGGATTTGCAAGCGGATCCTCGCCGTGCTGCACGCGGATCTGCTCCTTTAATTCAGAAATCAGTGCGTCCTTGATCCGCGCATCGCAAAGAATATAGTCGGGTGCAACGCAGGTCTGCCCACAGTTGAGAAATTTGCCGAATACGATCCGCCGCGCGGCAAGCGCAAGCCTCGCGCTCGCGTCGACGATGCAGGGCGATTTTCCGCCCAGCTCCAAAACGGCAGGGGTCAGATGCTCGGCAGTGTGCCGCAAAACCTCCTTGCCGACAGCGGTGCTACCCGTAAAGAAAACGAGGTCGAATTTCTGCGTAAGAAGCGCCGTGTTTTCCGCTCTGCCCCCCGTTACCACAGCAATATATTCGGGTGGGAAGCATTTGCTGATGATGCTTGCAACAAGCGCACCGGTCGCAGGGGAGTAGGCGCTCGGCTTCAAGATCGCGGTATTGCCTGCCGCAATCGCGTTGGCAAGCGGCCCAAGCGTCAAAAGAAGCGGGTAATTCCACGGACTCATGATCAGCACAGATCCGTAGGGCGAGGGCTTTTGATAGCTCCTTGACGGAAACTGCGCGAGCGGCGTGCGCACCCGTTTTTCCTTTGCAAATTTGCGTGTGTGCTTGATCATATAGGATAGCTCGGAGAGTGCCATTCCGCACTCGCACATAAAGCTCTCATGCTCGCTTTTGCCAAGGTCGGCGTAAAGCGCGTCGGTAATCTCCTTTTCATGCGTCTGAATCGCGGCACGCAGTTTTTTCAGCATGGTAATACGGAATGATACGGGCAGGGTCTTCCCACTTTTATAAAAATCTCTTTGCTTGCTAAGCAGCGCGTTGATCTCGTTTGCCGTCATAGGGCGTCCCATCCTTGCTCTGTATTTTGTTAGCTCCATCATACCACGAATTGAAGGAGAGGTCAACAGATTTGAAAAAAGAGCGCAGATTTCATTGAAATTCCATTGTAATTGTCACACGATTATGTTAAAATAATATGGTAAAAGCGATTTTTGGAAGGGGGACGGAAAAAATGATCCTGATCATTGCGGAAAAGCCGAGCCTTGCGCGCAACATTGCCGATGCAATCGGGAATATGAAGCGCGGCGACGGATTTCTTTACGGCGACACCTATCTTGTCAGCTGGGCGTTCGGTCATCTGTTCTCCCTTGCCGATATTGAAAGCTATACGGGCGCGCCTGAGGGTGCGCGCTGGAGCATGGAAAATCTGCCCTGCTTTCCCGACGAGTTCAGGTTTGAGCTGCGCCGCGGTGCCGATAAAAAGGTGGATAGCGGAGTCAAAAAGCAATTTGAAACGCTCTCTAACCTCTGCAACCGTCAGGATGTTGACGCGATTGTCAACGCAGGGGACGCGGACCGTGAGGGGGAGATCATCGTCCGTCTTTGCATCCGCTACGCGCTGAAGGGGGAGAAGCGCCTTCTGCGTCTCTGGCTTCCCGACCAAACGGCGGAGACCATTCGCCGCGCGCTCTGTGAGATGAAGGAGGAGCGCGACTACGATCCACTCGCGGACGAGGGATTCGCGCGCACCTATATCGATTGGCTGTACGGCGTAAACCTTACGCGCTACGCCACACTGAAAACAGGCACGCTGTTGCGTGTCGGCCGCGTGATCATCCCGATCGTGAAGGCGATCTATGACCGCGATATGGCGATCCGCAATTTCGTGCCCGAGACCTATTACGCCATCGTCGGAAAATCCGAAACGGGCGGCGTACCCTTTGAGGTTACAAGTAAACATAAGTTTGCAAAAGACAAGCTCGCCGAAGCAAGCGCGCTGGCGGCGGCGTACAATGCCGCGCCCGCAACCGTCATCGAGCTGAAGCAGAAGAAGGAAACGCTCTGGGCGGGCAAGCTCTATTCGCTGTCAAAGCTCCAGAATGTGCTTGCCAAAAAATATAAGATGTCGATGGCGGACAGCCTTGCCACAGTGCAAAAGCTGTATGAGGAGGGGTATCTCACCTATCCTCGTACCAACTCCGAGTATATGGCAACGGCGGAGAAGGATAAGGTACGCCAGATCCTCGCGGGCATTTCAAAGCTCGGCTACCCCGTGAAGTTTAAGGACGGCAAGAGCATCTTTGACGATTCGAAGATTGAGTCGCACTCAGCCCTCACGCCGACCTATAAGATCCCCGATGCCAAAAAGCTCACAGAGCGTGAGCGGCAGGTCTATTCGACGGTATTCCGCCGCTTCGTTGCGGTCTTCTGCGCCGAGGAATGCATCGTCAGTAAAAGCGAGCTGCACATTGCAGTCGGCGACCTTGAGAAATTCGTGCTGAAGGGCACCGTCATGCTGGAGCCCGGATGGACGAAGTACGATGACTATGCGCAAAAGGACAAGATGCTACCGCCCCTGCAAAAAGGGGATGCGGTCAGCTTCACCTTCGCGCCCGTTGAGAAGCAGACCACACCGCCGAAGCATTATACCACCGAATCGCTGAACAATTATCTCAAAAACCCCTTCCGTGAGGAAAAGGCGGCGGCAGGCGACACCGCAGGGGATGAGGAGGATTACCGCGCGATCTTCGAGGGACTTGAGCTTGGCACCGAGGCAACGCGTACGGGCATCATTGAAAACGCGAAGAAAAGCGGATACATTGAGCAGAAAAAGGATGTTTACACCATTCTGCCCGGCGGTATTTTCCTGATCGAGTCGCTCGTGCGGATGCAGATCAGTATGGATAAGTATAAGACCTCCGAGATGGGACGCGCATTGAAGCGCGTGTACCGCGGAGATATCACGGTAAAGGAGAGCGTTGCGCTTGCCACTGCCGAGATCGCCGAGGTCTTTCGCAAAAAGGAGGAGACGGACGACGGTGTCATCGGCGACACGGTCGGCATCTGCCCGCTTTGCGGCAACACGGTCCGCCGTACGGGCTTCGGCTACGGCTGTGCGGGCTACCGTGAAAACGGATGCCGGTTCTCGATCCGCTCGCCGCTTTGCGGCCGCGTGCTTTCGCTTGAAAATGTCAGGCAGCTCCTTGCCAACGGCAAGACCGAGAAGCTCTCGGGCTTTCTTTCTCGCCGCACGGGCAAGAGCTTTGATGCCGTCCTCGTGCTGAAGGACAACGACGTGAAATTTGATTTTGGGAGCTGATGCTATGAAGAAACTGAACTATGCCATCTTCGATATGGACGGCACGCTTCTTGAGTCGATGCAGTATTGGCGTACCATCGTTCTTGATCTCGTTGACCGCTTCGGGATCGAGGTCCCGTCCTCGCTCAGAGAGGAGATCGTTTATCACAGCTTCAACCGCGCGGTTGCCCTTTTGAAGGAAAAGACACCGCACCCCGCACTCGACCAATGTACGCCTGCGGTAGCACTTGAAATTATGGACGCACATTACCAAAACGACGTGACGGTGCGCGGCGGCGTGCGCGAGCTGCTCGATGCACTCGCCGCCCGCGGTGTGCGTATGTGCCTGTTCAGCGCAACGCCCACCGAGATCGCGAAAAGGGCACTTGCAAGGCACGAACTTGACCGCTACTTTGAGATGTTTCTTTCCCCGATTGAGATTCCCGGTGGGAAGAGCGATCCCGAATCCTTCCGCGAGGTTTGTCGTCGCTTCGGCACGATCGAGCCGTCCGAATGCTATCTTTTCGAGGATGCGCTTTACAGCATAAAAACCGCAAAGCCGCTTGGCTTTTACGCCGTTGCGACCGAGGATGCGCTCCAAGTGAAGAATAAAGACGCGATCCTTGCGCTTTGTGACGAGTATTATACCGACGGATTTAAGATTCGTGTCAAATAAAAGGAGAAAAAAATGAAACCGATCCGTATTCTTGCCGTCGGCAACAGCTTTTCACAGGATGCCTTCGGGCTTTTGCACGCCGTAGCAGAGGAGCGCGGACTTGACGTTGAGACCGTCAATCTCTATATCGGCGGCTGCTCGCTTGAGCGTCATCATCAGAATCTTCTGAGCGGAGAGACGGTATACGATTACGAGAAAAACGGAGTCCCGATCCGCAAAAGCTCGATCGACGAGGCACTCTCCGAGGGAGATTGGGATTATATCTCGCTCCAGCAGGTCAGCCACGAAAGCGGCCGCCCTGAAACCTATGAGCCCTTTCTTGAGGTGCTTGTCGCGCATATCCGTCGGGCTTGCCCGAACGCAAAGCTCCTGATGCATGAGACCTGGGCATACGAGCGCGACTCGGCACATTCGGGCTTCGCAAAATACAATAACGATCAGGCAGAAATGTATACGAAGGCTTGCAATACCTACCGTGCGGCGGCAGAGCGCTACGGACTGCACCTCATCCCCTCGGGTGAGGCGGTGCAGACACTGCGCGGTGTCGACCCCTTCCGCTACGAGGCGGGCGGCATTTCGCTTTGCCGCGACGGCTTCCATATGCATCTGCATTACGGAAGATATCTGCTCGCCCTGACCTGGCTTGCAGAGCTGTTCGGCGTGCGTGCGACGGGAAGCTGTTTCGTCCCGAATGCCGAGTGTGATGCGACCGCACTTGCAGTTTTGCGCGAAACTGTTGATACTTTCTTTCAATACAGATTGCAAAAATAAAAGAATCGCAGTATAATAGTAGAAGAAAATAAAAAACGAGGAAGCATTATGGATATTTTGATTCCGATCCTTTGGTTTGCGGCACTTGGCGGTGTGCTTGGACTCTTTCTTGCCATTGCATCCCGCGTATTTGCCGTGAAGAAGGACGATCGCGTTGAAAAGATCACAGATGCTCTCCCGGGGGCAAACTGCGGTGGCTGCGGCTTTTCGGGCTGCGGTGCGTATGCCGAGGCGATCGTTGCGGGGGAGGCAAAAAACGGCGCGTGTGCCGTTGGCGGCTCTGCCTGCGCCGCGGCAATTGCCGAGATCATGGGGATCGAGGCGTGTGAGGTCATGGTCATGCGTGCACGTGTGCTTTGTGCGGGCACCTGCGACACTGCAAGCTACAAATACATATATGAGGGCGCATCCGACTGTGCTGCCGCCGTCGGTCTTTCGGGCGGCGATAAATTCTGTCGCTTCGGCTGTGTCGGGCACGGCAGCTGTGTCAAGGTCTGTGCCTTTGACGCGATCACCGTAAAGGACGGCGTTGCCGTGATCGATCCCGAAAAATGCACGGGGTGCGGCACCTGCGTTTCGGTCTGTCCGCGCCATATCATCTCACTCGTTCCCACTGACGCGACGGTCGTGGTCGATTGCCGCAGTCTTGATGACGGAAAGACAACGCGCACCTACTGCAAGGTAGGCTGCATCGGTTGCCGCATTTGCGAGAAAAACTGTCCTGTTTCGGCAATTCGCGTAGAAAACAACTGCGCCGTCATTGATTACGATCTTTGCACGGGCTGCGGTCTCTGCGCCGAAAAATGCCCGCGCAAGATCATCCACCTTCGCGCAGAAGGATATCCGAGATCAAAAAACGCTTGATAAGGGAGTACAACTGTATGAAAAAGAGATTTTTGTATCTGATTTTTCCAATTATCACGGTGATTTTAGAAATCTTACCCTATGGAGCGGTTTGTAACTTCGCAAATCCGGAGGGGGAGCCTTGGAGAAAAACCTTTTCCTATTTTGATCTGATCCCCTTTGGATATGCGAATTTTGCTCCGTTTCTCACGGCGATTGTCACCTGTGCCATCGTAATATCTCTTTTGGTGTACGCAATCGCCGATCGCCCTCGCGCAAAAACGGTTGCCCAAGCTCTGCTTTGCGTTGGCGCGATTCTGTCGCTTTGCCCCCTGCTTTCGGGGATCGATTATTTCTCCGTTGTCGGCGCACTGATCACGGTCACTTTGGTCGCCGAATTGGTTTTGCTACTGATTCCGTTGAAACGAAGCAAGAGCGTTGACGGCAATGAAACAAGTATTTGAATAAAAGAAAAAACGCTATGCCCACATAGCGTTTTTTCTTTTGCTCATCCAAAACGATTTGCGTGTCACAGATGCGCCCCCGTCGATCGACCGCAAGCCGTCGGGCAGATAACGGGAGCTTTCGTCAATCGGTATGCACGCAAAACCGCCTTCCGATGCTTTCCGCAACAACCGAGGGGACGGTGATGTGGCGCAGATCGTCAAGGATAACGGCACCACGGGTGCCACTGAAAAACAAAAAGGATAACGAAAGCTCGTTATCCTTTTATGGGGAACGCGTTACGCGTTTTTGCCTTGGTCGGAGATCAGATCGTCGCAAACATGATCGCCCAGACAACAACCGTAACGACGATGCCGATGATCGCGGCGACAAAGCCGACGATGTAGGAGGCAGCGAGCGCTTCGTTTTTATTTTTCGGGGCGCGTGCGAAATAGATGATCGAGAAGATCGAGAATGCGATCGACAGAATACCAAGGATCAGGCAAACGACGAAGAACAGATATGCGATCCAGGGATTCGACACCTCAAACACCGACAGATACATATCAGCCAACATATTGCCAGCGAATCTTACGATCAGCGCGAAGATCGATGCAAAGAATGAAAGAAGTCCGAAAACGAAGGACAGACCCATTTTCGTCACGTTCTCCAGCTTAACGCCGGAGCTCTGCTCGGTGGGCTCGTTCATTTCCACGTGAAAACCGTTGCCGAAATCAGCCTTCATAACGATACCTCCTTAAATTTGATCAGACGTAGTAAGGGTTGGACTTGAAGAGAATTGCGAAAAAGTCAACGAGGCATCCGATGCCAAGCAGACCGAAGGTGAAGAAGTAGATGATGCCCATGAAGATCTTGCCCTCGTAGAACTTGTGTGCACCGAGGTAGCCGAAGCACCAGCAGAGGATCAGGGCGATCCACTTATTCTTTGCGGTCAGATTGGGGTTAACTGCCGCTGCTGCGTTGGTGTTCGAGTTCTGGTTTGCGTTGTTGATGACGATCTGGGGCTGAGCCTGGGCACCCGCAACCTGCCCGACCTGACAGCCGCACTTAGGGCAAATGACAGCCTTCGCATTGATGCGCTCGCCGCATTCGGAGCAGAACTTCGTTGCGACCTCATGCTCCTGAACGCGTTCGACTTGTTCGTTCGTGTTTTCCATGTTTGTGAAACCTCCAAAAAATTTATGTAATTTTAAAAACTACCGAGAATGGGGGGGATCAAAGGATCTCCCTTTTTGAAAACTTTTTCGCGATCTTGTTACAGCTGGTGAGCAGCGTGTCGAAGGTCGTGCGCGTTTTCCCGGGGTGGGCACGCTTTTCCTTCGCGATCGCGGCGAGAATCTTTTCGGGCTTGTCGCTCACGAAGATCTGACGCAGCTTCTTTTTCGTGTATTCGTAGCCGAAGGTCATCATTTCCTCAAGCTGCTTCGGGTTGAATACGAGATTTTCCGTGAGACGGTGCCGTACGGGAAAATCGTTCAGGTGAATGATCTTACTGTCAAACGCTTCGTTTTCAAAGGTGTAGCGCTGCGGATCGAAATAAATACAGAAGATGAAATCGAGCGCCTCTCTTTGCAAGGGATAGACGGGAATGTTATCCATAAACGCGCCGTCAAAGTAGATTTTATCGTTGATTTGCACGCCCTTATTGAATACGGGAATGGCAATCGACGCGGTCATATAATCGCGTTTCGTGGCGAGCGGATGCCCCATCATATCGACATACTCCGCCTTCGTTTCCTTGAAGTTCCAAAGCGTCGTGAAGACCTTCATTTTCTCCTCGTCGGATTCAGCGGGCAGATTGCGGATCGCCTTCTGCACCTCAGCGTCGCGAACGAGGGTCGCAAAAAAACGCTTGGAGGACTCGGTCTCCAGGCGGTGCCAGAGATTTGCAGCCTCATCCAGCTTGTTTGCGGCGAAGGAATATGCGATCGGAACACCGATGGAGGATGCACTGATGCAAGAAATAGCGTCACGGCTGAAGCGTTCCTCAATCGCACGCAAGCATCCGATCTCGTACGCCCCCTTGCTCAAGCCGCCCGCGAGAACGATGCCGAATTTTATGTCTGTGCGGTTCTCGTTTTCCATACGGTCCTCCAAGTAAAAATATCTGCACAGAAGAATTATATCAGAATGATACGTAATTGTCAACATATTTGGGCAAAAAACTGTCAATACTCCTCAAAAGGAGAGTGATCATATGGAATTTCAAAACAGTCAAACCTACGGGAATCTGATGCGCGCCTTCGCGGGGGAAAGTCAGGCTAGAAACCGCTATACCTTCGCCGCGGGCATCGCAAGGGGGCAGAAGCTGATTACGGTCGAGCGGGTGCTGTTGCTGACCGCTGATCAGGAAAAGGAGCACGCAGAGCTTTTTTACAAGTATCTTGCTCCCTGTAACGGCAAGACGGTTGCCATCGACGGAACCTATCCTGTAAACCTTTCGGACTCGGTCGCAGAGCTTTTGCGCTACGCACAGCACAACGAGTACGAGGAGTTTGATACGGTCTATCCCACATTTGGAAAAATCGCCAAGGAGGAGGGATTTGACAGGATTGCCGAGACCTTCTTTGCGATCGCCGCGATCGAAAAGACGCACGGCGACCGATTCGCCCGGTTTGCTGAGGCGATGGAAACCGACCGCCTTTTCAAAAGCGACGGCAAGGAGCGCTTTATGTGCCTCAACTGCGGGCATATTTACGAGGGGACGGAGGTGCCCGAGGTCTGCCCCGTATGCTATCACGCAAAAGGGTATTTTGCAAAGGAATCGATCGGCCTTCTTTGATAAAAAACACGCTTGCAGTGGCAAGCGTGTTTTTTTGTCAGAAGTTTTCGAGCAGATAGCACTCTGCCTCAGCACACCAAAGTCCGCGATTCCGTTCAACGCTCACATGCGTCGAGGATGGCGTGATCTCGGATTGCGACAAAACCCTTGCATACGCTATGCCGCAGAGATGCCGCAGATATAAAAAGTGAGAAGGACGGGTTCCGTCCTTCTCACTTTTTATCGGATTCTGATTCAAAAAGCCGCAGAGAGTAATATAAAGACTCATGCTCACGCGTTCCCCTTGCGATCTTTGCAAGCTTTAGTTTGCGTTTGCCGCGCAAAAGAAGAAGAAAATATCGCCAGAAATAGAGCGGCCAACCGAGCGGTAAAAGGATCGGCGCCTTGCGGAAGAGCTTGTACTTGCCGCGCAGATAGGTGTTAATCCCCGCAAAAAGGCGGTAAATGAAACCGTGCCGCTTTCCGTCGCGCGCGTGGGAGAGTAAAAAGCCCGCCTGAAGACGCGAGGCATCCTTTTTACCGAAGTTACCTGCCGAAAGAATGTCCTCAATCAGGCTATCCTCGATCGCGGGATCCCCATGCCCCATCCATTCGCGGAAGGGGAGCCCGAGATACCGGTGCGCCGTACGCGCCGCGATCTGCGCGAAGAAGAGAAGTCCGAGATCCGACAGCGCGTCCTCAAAGAGTGCGCGGAACTCTGCATCGGTATAGCGGTTAACGAAAACGGCGTAGTCGCACAGATGGCGAAGCCCGATCCCCGAGGTTGCGATATGCTCCTGCATATGCAAAAGGAGAATGAGTCCGTGGTGAAAATCCGAAGGCAGAACATAGCTGCCGAAGGAATCCGTAACGAGCTTGGCATCAGCAAGCAGAGAATCGGTATAGCGGGAAAGCCGCGCCCTCATCTCACCCGCAGGGCGCCCGGGAATTTCAAAGTGCAGCTCGATCTTTACGCCGTCCTTTTCATACCCGTAATGGTGATCGCATACGGCGGGCTTGCCGTATCCGTTTTCGGCAAAATAATCGACGGTGCGCGCAAGATCTGCGTGCGCGACGAGAAAGTCCACGTCCCCCATCATACGGAGGTCGGGCTTTTCGTAAAAGGCGGCAGAGGCAACCCCCTTCAGAATACAGTAGGGGATATCCGCCGCAGTCATCCTTTCGTGGAGCCTTGCATGCTCAGCAAGCATACGGCAGTTTCCGCGGTAGGCGCGAAAGACGTAGCTGCGCCATTTGGTACGGATTTCCTCGGGGATCGCCTCGGGATCGGGCACGCCGTCAAGGGCGAGGGGCGCAACGGAATGAAGGCACGCCTCCCTCAAAATCTCGGCGTGATCCTCAGCGCCGATCTCAACCGAAAGCGCATTCCCGAACAACGCACGGGATAACAGTGCCAACAACTGTGTTTCGTGAAGATTCGGCATAGCGCTCTCCTTTCGGCTTTTCTTTTATTTTAACATCTCTTTGCGCGGTTGTCAAGTCGGCTTTTTCTTTCGGTGCCTCTATCTGGTATTACAAAAATATATGAAATTGACTATTTACATAATATCAAAACTGTTGTATAATGGCATTGTAAATTGAAAGAAGGAGTCTTTTTTATGTTCTACCCAAGAATTTTGACCGTACAGGATATTTCGTGCGTGGGTCAATGCTCGCTGACCGTTGCGCTTCCGATCCTTTCCGCCTGCGGCATTGAGACCGCAGTGCTTCCCTCTGCCGTGCTTTCCACGCATACGGCAGGCTTTTCGGGCTATACCTTCCGCGATCTGACCGAGGATATGCCCGCGGTTTCCGCGCATTGGGAAAAACAAGGATTGACCTTTGACGCGCTTTATACGGGCTACCTTGGCAGCATACGCCAGGTCGACGAGGTGTTAGCGATCATCGACCGCAATCTTGCAAGGGACGGTCGTGTCATCGTCGACCCCGCAATGGCGGATAACGGTAAGCTTTACCCCGGGTTTGATTCCGTCTTCGTTTCAAGGATGGCGAGGCTTTGCGGCAGAGCGGATTACGTCGTGCCGAATATCACCGAGGCGGCAATGCTGACGGGGCTTCCTTACAGGACCGAGTACGACCGCGCGTATATTGACGCGCTGATCGCGGGACTGCTTTCTCTCGGCTGTCGGGGCGTGATCCTGACGGGGGTCTCCTACGAGGCGGGAACGACGGGTGTCGTCGTATACGAAAACGGCGAATATGCCTACTACGCGCACGTAAAGCTTGAGAACAGCTGTCACGGAACGGGCGATATCTATTCCGCCGCCTTCGTCGGCGCGCTCGTGCGCGGCAAATCGGCGTACGATGCCGCCGTGATCGCAGCGGACTATACCGTTTTATGCATCCGCACAACGGCAGAGGTTGAAAACCATTGGTACGGCGCGTGCTTCGAGCCCGTGCTCTCCCATCTCATCACCGCCCTCAACGCGTAAACCGCAGGATAAAATTTTTCGATATCTATTGACAACCTTTTGCCATTGTGGTACAATATTTTTGTCAATCAAGTAATTATGGAGATCGGAGGACTTTGCTATGAGCAGAATTCAGACCATTGAAACCAAGGACGTTGCAAAGACCGTAAAGACCGGCGGTTGCGGCGAATGCCAGACCTCCTGCCAGTCGGCTTGCAAAACCTCGTGCGGCGTTGCAAATCAGCAGTGCGAGAGCCAGAAATAAGATAAGGTTCTGAGAAAAAACGCTGTCTTTTCCGAAAGACAGCGTTTTTATCGGTAAGGAGATTTTTATGGTCCATCAATATAAGCTGAACGGATACAATATCGTTTTGGATACGGCGAGCGGCTCGGTCCACACCGTGGACGACGTCGCCTACGATATCATCGAAATGTATGAAAAGGAGGAGCCTGCGGCAATCGTTTCCGCAATGCTCCAAAAATACAAGCACCTGCCCGACGTGACAGAGGATGAGGTGCTTGCCTGCATTGACGACATCACCGCTCTGAAGGAGGCGGGAAGGCTCTTTTCGGTCGACGCGTATGAGAAGCTTGCCTGCGATTATAAGAACAACAGTAAAGTCGTCAAGGCACTTTGCCTGCACGTTGCGCATACCTGTAACCTTAACTGCTCCTATTGCTTTGCAAGTCAGGGCAAGTATCACGGCGAGCGCGCGCTGATGTCCTTTGAGGTCGGACGGCAGGCGTTTGATTTCCTGATTCAAAATTCGGGCACACGCCGTAACCTTGAGGTCGACTTCTTCGGCGGTGAGCCGATGATGAATATTGAGGTCGTAAAGCAGCTCGTCGCCTATGCGAGAAGCGTTGAAAAGCAGCACAACAAGAATTTCCGTTTCACCTTCACGACCAACGGAATGCTGCTCGACGACGACGTGATCGAATTCCTCAACAAGGAAATGAGCAACGTCGTTTTGAGTCTTGACGGCAGAAAAGAGGTCAACGACCGCTTCCGCCGTGACTATGCGGGGCGCGGTAGCTACGACACCATCGTGCCGAACTTCAAGCGGCTGGTCGCATCGCGCGGCGGCAAGAACTATTATGTGCGCGGCACCTTTACGCATCACAACGTCGATTTTACGAACGATCTGTTCCATATGGCAGACCTCGGCTTCACCGAGCTGAGTATGGAGCCCGTCGTATGCCCGCCGAGCGACCCTTGCGCCCTCACCGAGGAGGATCTGCCGATCCTTTTCGAGCAGTATGAGATTCTGGCGAAGGAAATGATCAAGCGCAAAAAAGAGGGACGCGGCTTTACATTCTATCACTATATGCTCGATCTCAAAAACGGCCCCTGCATCTACAAGCGCATTACGGGCTGCGGCTCGGGCACCGAATATATGGCAGTCACCCCGTGGGGTGAGCTGTATCCCTGTCACCAGTTCGTGGGGGATCCGAAATTCAGCCTCGGCAACGTCTTCGACGGCATCCTGCATCCTGAGGTGCAGGACGGCTTCCGTAGCTGCAACGCCTACGCCCGTCCCGAATGCAAGGAGTGTTGGGCGCGCCTTTACTGCTCAAGCGGCTGTGCCGCAAATGCGTACCACGCGACGGGGAGCATCAACGGCATCTACCGCTATGGCTGTGAGCTTTTCAAAAAGCGTATCGAGTGCGCGGTGATGATGCAGGTCGCAGAGGCAACCGAGAAATGACAACGCCGATCGTTGATTTTGTGCGTAACTACGCCGCGCGCGATGGGGGTCGCTTTCATATGCCCGGGCATAAGGGGAAATCCTTCCTTGGGTGTGAGGCGCTCGATATCACCGAGATCGCGGGGGCTGACGTGCTGTACGCGCCGAGCGGCGTGATCGCAGAGAGTGAGGCGAATGCCACCGCGCTCTTTGGCACGGCGCATACCTATTATTCGGCAGAGGGCTCGTCGCTTGCGATCAAGGCAATGCTGGCGCTCGCCAGCCGCGGACGGCAAAACGCGCGGATCCTTGCCGCACGCAACGTGCATAAGGCGTTCGTATACGCCGCCGCTCTGCTTGATCTTCGGGTCGATTGGCTCGCCGCTGAGGGCGGTCATATCGTGACGGCAAATATCACGGCAGAAAACGTGCGACTCGCACTTGAGAGTGCCGACGCGCCGCCCGACGCCGTATACGTAACGTCGCCCGATTATCTTGGAAACCTGCTTGATATCGGGGGGATTGCCGCGGTCTGCCGCGATTTTGGCGTGCCGCTTCTGGTCGATAACGCGCACGGGGCGTATCTGCGTTTTCTTTCGCCATCGCGCCATCCGATCGATCTTGGTGCCGCAATGTGCGCCGACTCCGCGCATAAGACGCTCCCCGTTCTGACGGGCGGTGCTTATTTACATATTGCAAAGGGGTTTGAGAGCTATACGGACGGCGCGCGCGACGCGCTTTCGCTCTTCGCCTCGACATCCCCCTCCTATCTGATCTTACAGTCGCTCGATCTTTGCAATCGCTATCTTGCAGACGGCTATGCAAAACGACTCGCTGACGCGGTGGCGCGGCTCGACGCGCTGAGGGCGCACCTCTCGGAGGCGGGGATCCCATACCGCGAGGGGGAGCCGCAAAAGCTCGTGCTGTCCGCGTGTCCGCTTGGATATACGGGAGAGGGCTTGGCGGAGCATCTTCGCATAAGGGGGATCGAGGTTGAGTTTGCCGACGGCGAATATACCGTCCTGATGGTGACACCCGAAAACAGTGAGGAAGACCTTACGCGCCTTTGGGATGTGCTTGTGTCGCTCTCGCGGCGCGCGCCGATCTTTCCACCCCCGATGCCGATGGGTGAGATGCCAGACACCGTGATCTCGATCCGCGCGGCAATGCTCGCACGCCATACGCGCGTGCCCGTGCGCGCGGCGCTCGGCAAGGTATGCGGTGCGCCGACGGTCGCTTGCCCGCCCGCGGTGCCGATCGTTATCAGCGGCGAGCGGATCACAAGCGAGTCGATCGCGCTTTTTGAACGCTACGGGATCAACGAGGTTGATATCGTTTTATAAACCGCGCCTACGCTATGCAGGGCGGACACGCAGGTGCCGTATTCGGTCGCATCAGAAAGGAAAGCGAATAAAGAAAAGACCGCAATGCGGTCTTTTCTTTATTCTATATCGGCACTCTGCCGCGTTTCGTCGTTTTTGACGTGATGCCAGAGGATCAGGTGTGCCAGAAGCGTCAGCACGGAGAAGGCGAGGAGATTAAGGAGCAGTCCCCAAAACGCGTTTTTCGTCAGCAGGTAAAAGCCCGCATCCATGATATAGAGCTTTTCAAGCTCGGTCGTTGCCGTAAAGGAAAAGCCGAACAGCGCGTAAAAGACCGTGAAGGGAAGCTGAAAGGCAAGCACGATGCCCGCCATCCAGCAAAGCTCGGGCAGAGAATCCTTCAGATAGGAAAGAAAGGGATGCTTGTGTTCTCGATAGACGAAAAGACTCTGACGCACCGCGTGGGAGGAATTCAAGCGCGTGGAGCTGAAGTAAAACGCAAAAACCGCGTGCGCGAGCAGGGAAAACACCGTACAAAAAATCGCCGCGCGGGTGGGGAAGTCTATTGCGAGCTCGGTTGCGATTCTTGCGAGTATGACCGCGAAGAAGATCATCGCGGCAAAATGCGTCAAAAGCAGGATCAGCGCCCACTTGACGAGCTTTCGGAAAAACGAGGGTTTCATATCAAAGCTCCTTTCCAATTTTTTCTTACGCTTTTATTTTACCACACGGTCATATGATTGTCAATAGCAATCAAATAATTTTTTCATTTTTCAAAAGGCGACGGATTGACTTTTTATAGGATGCGTGGTAGAATCTAAAAGAGGTGAGAGGATGGCAAGGGCAAATGAAAAAACGAACGTGATGCGGATCCTTGAGCAGAAGAAGATCCCCTATACGGCGTACTGTTATCTTGATTCGGGCGTGGTCAGCGGACCCGAGGTGGCGGCGGTCTTAGAGCAGGACCCCGCGCGCGTTTATAAAACGCTCGTGACCGTCGGGCATTCTGGCACGCATTACGTATTCGTGCTGGCAGTTGACCGCGAGCTTGATCTGAAGCGTGCCGCGGCGGCGGTCGGGGAGAAGAATATTGCAATGCTCAAATCAAAGAATCTTTTGCCGCTGACGGGCTATGTACACGGCGGATGCTCCCCTGTGGGCATGAAAAAACAGTTCAAAACCGTCATCGACGCGCCCGCAGAGCAGCTTGAAACGCTCTTTTGCAGCGGTGGCAGAATCGGTTATCAGGTCGAGCTCGCACCGACGGAGCTGCAACGGGCTGTGCCGTTTACCTATGCTGAAATATCCACAAAAATGCCGTAAGGCATTTTTCTTTTTTTGTTTCCTTTTTTTATTGCAATTTTAAGTCGGATTATGTATAATGAATAGGTTAGTAAAAGTTTTTGAAAGGAAAAGCTATGTTCAGAAAATTGCTTGGAAGCGTGCGGGAATATAAAAAGCCGACCGTCCTCACATTTCTTTTTATTCTGCTGGAAGCCGTGATCGAGTGCCTGATCCCGTTTATCACGGCAAATCTCGTGAACCGTATTCAGGCGGGAGCAGAGATGCCCGAGATCTTAAGGATCGGCGCCCTGCTCGTCGTGATGGCGATGCTCTCGCTCGCGTGCGGCTGGACGGCGGGCATTACCGCGGCGAAGGCGTCTGCGGGCTTTGCGAAAAATCTGCGGCAGGATGCGTTCCACCGCGTGCAGACCTACGCCTTCCAGAACATTGATAAGTTTTCGACCTCCTCACTCGTCACGCGTATGACGACCGACGTCGCAAATGTGCAGTTCGCGTTTATGATGATCATTCGCACCGCGGTGCGCGCGCCCCTGATGCTCGTTTTCTCGATCGTGATGGCGTTTTTGATGGGCGGTGCGCTCGCGACCGCATTCGTCGTGATCATTCCCGTTCTGGTGTGCGGGCTCTGGCTGATCAGTCGCCGTGCAATGCCCGCCTTCCGCCGCGTATTCAAGAAATACGACCGACTGAACGAGTCGATCGAGGAAAACGTGCGCGGTATGCGCGTGGTGAAGGGCTTTTCACGTGAGGAATACGAAAAGAAAAAATTTGGTGACGCCGCGGGCGATATCTGCCGCGACTTTACCCGTGCAGAGCGCATCGTCGCGCTCAACTCTCCCCTGATGCAGATCTGCGTGTATTCCAATATGATCTTCGTGCTTCTCGTCGGCTCACGTCTCGTGATCACGGGCGCGGGAATCGGCGTTGGTGAGATTTCCGCGATGCTGACCTACGGTATGCAGATCCTGATTCAGCTGATGATGCTCTCGATGATCTACGTCATTCTCACGATGTCGGCAGAGTCGATGAAGCGTATTGCAGAGGTCCTTAGCGAGGAAAGCGCACTTAGAAACCCCGCGGATCCGATCACATGCGTGAAGGACGGCTCGATCGAGCTTGACGGCGTCAGCTTCAAGTATTCCGAGCAAGCAGAAAAGGATGCGCTCTCAGGGATCGACCTGCATATCCGTTCGGGTATGACGGTCGGGATCCTTGGCGGTACGGGCTCTGGCAAGACCACGCTCGTACAGCTGATCCCGCGCCTTTACGATACCACCGTCGGTAGGGTAAGGGTAGGCGGCGTTGACGTGCGTGACTACGACCTTGACACCTTGCGCGGCGCTGTCGCTATGGTTTTACAGAAAAATCTGCTCTTTTCGGGCACGATCAAGGAAAATCTCCGTTGGGGCAATGAAAACGCAACCGACGAGGAGCTGATCGAGGCGTGCCGTCTTGCACAGGCGGACGACTTTATCAGATCCTTCCCCGACGGCTACGATACCCGAATCGAGCAGGGCGGCACGAACGTCTCGGGCGGGCAGAAGCAACGCCTCTGCATCGCGCGTGCGCTTCTCAAAAAGCCGAAGATCCTGATCCTTGACGACTCGACGAGTGCCGTTGACACCAAGACCGACGCCGCGATCCGTCAGGGCTTCCGCGCATTCATCCCCGAGACCACGAAGATCATCATCGCCCAGCGTATCGGCTCGGTCGAGGATGCCGACCTGATTCTCGTGATGGACGGCGGCAAAATCGTCGGTGCGGGAACGCACGGTGAGCTCTTGGAAAGCAACGAGATCTACAAGGAGATCTACGCACAGCAGATGGGAGGTGGCGGCAATGAAGAATAAAAAAACGCGTATGCGGATGGATGTGCTTTTGCGCGTGCTTTCGCTGCTTTTCCGCTCCTACCCCGTTCTTTTACCGCTGACCTGCGTGTGTATCATCCTTTCCGCAGCAGTCTCGGCAGTCCCCTCAATCTTCACGCAGAAGGTGCTGGCGGTCATTACCGATCACGTCAGCCGCGGCGATCTTTCCTTTGAGAACGCAAAGACCGAGATTTTACCGCTCGTCGGCATCCTGATTGCGCTTTACGTGATGGCAACGCTCTTGATCACGCTTCATACGCAGGTGATGGCGTATATCACGCAGGGCTTTCTCGATAAGATGCGCCGCCGTATGTTTGAAGGTATGCAGGATCTGCCCATCAAGTATTTCGATACCCATAAGCACGGCGATATCATGAGCTATTACACCAACGATATCGACACCCTGCGCCAGCTCGTCTCACAGTCCCTGCCGACGCTTTTGCAGGCGACGGTGATCGTGCTGACAGTCTTCTTCATTATGCTGTATTACAGCATCTGGATGACGCTCGTCGTACTTTGCGGCGTCGTCATTATGGTCATCGTCTCCAAGAAGGTCGGCGGCGGCTCTGCCAAATACTTTGTCCGTCAGCAACGCTCGATCGCACGCTCGGAGGGGTATATTCAGGAAATGATGAACGGACAAAAGGTCATTAAGGTATTCTGCCACGAAAAGGAAGCGAAGGCGGAGTTCGACCGCATCAACGAGGAGCTGTATACCGACAGCTACCGCGCCCACGGCTACGCCAATATTCTTGGTCCCGTTATCATGAATATCGGCAACATTCTCTACGTGATCTGTGCCACGGCGGGCGGTCTGTTCCTGGCGCTCGGACTCAAAAACTTCAGTCTCTCGGGGCTTGCCTTTACCATCGACATCATCGTCCCCTTTCTCAATATGACCAAGCAGTTTACGGGGAATGTCAATCAGGTCTCCCAGCAGATCAACTCGATCGTAATGGGTATGGCGGGCGCGGAGCGCATCTGCTCCTTGATGGATGAGAAAAAGGAGACCGATGACGGCTACGTTACGCTTGTCAACGCGCGGGAGGATGTGGGCGGCAACCTCACGGAGTGCGCGGAGCGCACGGGTCTTTGGGCGTGGAAGCATCCCCACGGCGACGGCAGCGTGACCTACACCCGACTTGCAGGGGATGTGCGGATGGTCGACGTCGACTTCGGATATGAGGAAGCGAAGCCCGTGCTTCATAACGTCAGTGTGTACGCGGAGCCGGGACAGAAGGTTGCCTTCGTTGGCGCAACGGGTGCTGGTAAGACCACGATCACAAACCTCATCAACCGCTTTTATGACATCGCCGACGGAAAGATTCGCTACGACGGCATCAACATCAACAAGATTAAAAAATCGGATTTGCGCCGCAGCCTTGGCATCGTTTTGCAGGAGACCAACCTCTTCACGGGCAGCGTGATGGACAATATCCGCTACGGCAGACTCGATGCCACCGACGAGGAGTGCATAGAGGCGGCAAGGCTTGCGGGTGCCCACGATTTCATCACGCGTCTGCCGCAGGGCTACGCCACGGAGCTGCACGGCAACGGTGCAAATCTCTCACAGGGGCAACGCCAGCTGATCGCCATCGCGCGGGCGGCGGTTGCCGATCCGCCCGTTATGATCCTTGACGAGGCAACCTCTTCAATCGATACACGCACCGAGGCAATCGTTCAGCGCGGTATGGATAAGCTGATGGAGGGGCGCACGGTCTTCGTGATCGCGCACCGACTTTCCACCGTCAAGAATTCCGACGTCATTATGGTGCTGGATCACGGCCGCATCATTGAGCGCGGCAATCACGACAAGCTGATTGCGGAGCGCGGCACCTATTATCAGCTGTATACGGGCGCATTTGAGCTTGAATGAGCCTTTTGGAAAGGACTGCTTTTGCGGTCCTTTTCTTTTTTTCGTGTAAATAAAGGTTTACACAAAAACCGATTTCTACCAACGGGAGAGAGTATATCGCCGTTTTTCCACCGGCGGTACGGAAAAGGGAGAGGTGTAGAGCTGTAAAGTAGGTTGCCATTTTTCGATAAAACAGGTATAATAAAAGGGTAAAAGCGACGGAAGCGAGGTGTGCTTTGTGAAGCGTCAAAGAGTCGTTTATTATAAGGATGAGTTAAACGACGAATTTTCAACGGCAGAGATCACACCCCGAAGGATCGACGGTAATTACCGCTATCTTCCCACCGCTTGGTATAAGGGGCTGACGCATTTTTTCTGGTACCGCATCGTTGCAACGCCGCTTGCGTTTCTGTATACCAAAATCGTCCTGCATCACAAGATCGTCGGTAAAAAGAAATTACGTGCACATACTAAAAGCAAGGGCGGCTGTTTCCTTTACGGCAACCATACCCAGATCATCGGCGACGCACTGATCCCGAGTATGCTGACCCTGCCGGGCGATGCTTACGTGATCGTGCATCCGAACAACGTCTCGATGCCCTATCTCGGTCGCATCACGCCCTCGCTTGGCGCACTGCCGCTACCCGACGATATGGCGGCGTACCGAAACTTTATCAAGGCGGTCGCGACGCGCATCGAACAGGGGCACAGCGTTTTCATTTATCCTGAGGCACACATCTGGCCATTTTACACGGGGATCCGCAATTTTCCCGACACCTCGTTTTACTACCCGATCAAGTGCGGCGTGCCCGCATTTGCGTTTACAAACACCTATCAAAAACGCAGGCTTTCCCAAAAGCCGCGTATCGTAACCTATATTGACGGTCCGTTTTATCCCGATGCGGAACTCCCTCCCGCCGCGCAGAAGGCGGAATTGCGCGATCGCGTTTACGACGCAATGTGCCGCCGCGCCGCGCTGTCGGATACGGCATGGATCGAATACAGAAAAGTGGAAGAGAAGAATGGTTAATATTTTATTTTGTGGAAACGGTAAGGTTTTTGACGGCATGCTGACTTCTGCGCTATCGATTTTGAAGCGCACGGACTCGCGTGAGCCCTTTTGCTTTTACGTGTTTACGATGGATGTATCCCACCTGAAGGATGCCTACGTGCCGATCGGTGATGCAGAGATTGATTTCTTTGAGCGCGTAATCAAGGCGTACAATCCTGACAGCTGTGTGAAAAAGATTGACGTAACCTCGCTTTACCGTGCGGAATTCGACCGTTGCCCGAATGAGAACGCGTATTGTTCACCCTATACGCTTCTGCGCCTTCTGACCGATCTTGTTCCCGATATGCCCGATAAGCTCCTCTATCTTGACGTGGACCTGATGTTCAACCGCGACGTGCATTTGCTTTACGATACCGATATTGAGGGCTATGAGTATGCCGCCGCGCGTGACCATTACGGGAAGGTATGGATCCATCCGAACTATATCAACGCGGGCGTACTGCTCTTCAATCTTGCGGAAATGAGAAAAACGGGCTTGCTTGCCCGTGCCCGTGAGTTGATCCGTGCGCGCAAGCTGGTCTTTGCCGACCAGAGCGCGATCATCCGCAGCACGACGAGGCGCAAGATGCTATCGCAACGCTTCAACGATCAAAAATATTTGTATCGCAAAACCGTCGTCCGACATTTTTCGAAGCGCTTGTTCTGGCTCCCCTATCCACACACCGATAATATTAAGCAGTGGCAGCTCGATCGTATGCGCCGCGTCTTCCACTACGATGAGTTTGACGACGTTCTCAGAGAATACGCCGCTTTGAAAAAGATATTTGAAGGAGAAAACGAAAGCAATGGAGAAGGAAACCGTATCAATATTTTACGCGTGTGACGATGCATTTGTCAAATGCACGATCGTATCGCTCCATTCGATGATTCAAAACGCATCGAAGAACTACCGTTACTGCGTTCACGTGTTACATACCGACATCACCCCCGAAACGCAGGCGCGCGTTTTTGCTCTGCAGAATGAGAATTTTGAGATCAGTTTTGACGACGTGACCGAGTATCTGCACTCAATCGCCGACAAGCTCCCCCTGCGCGACTATTACTCAAAGACGACCTATTACCGCCTCTTTATCGCAGAGATGTTCCCGGATCTCAAAAAAGCGATCTATATTGACAGCGACACCGTCGTGCAGGGAGATATCTCCGAGCTTTTCACGACCGATATCGGTGACGCGTATCTCGGCGGCTGCCATGAGCAGGCGATGGTGCAGGTCAATGAATACGGCACCTATGCGGAGCGTGTGGTCGGTGTCAACCGCAACAATTTCTTCAACGCGGGAATGATCCTGATCAACTGTGAGCAGTTCCGCCGTCACGCGGTGCTGGATCAGTTCCTTCACTATCTGCACGTGTATAATTTTGCCGTGACGCAGGATGAGGATTACCTCAACCTGATCTGTAAGGACCACGTTTATTTTCTGGATCAGCGCTGGAACACCGAGATCTTCGGCGAGATCCCCTATCCGATCGAGGAAGCGAAGATCTTACATTACATTATGACCAGCAAGCCTTGGCACTACGCTGATTGCCGCCACGGCGAGATCTTCTGGCACTATGCAAAGCAGACCTCGGAATACGAGGAGCTGCTTCGCAATCAGCAGGCGTATACCGATGAGGAGCGTGCGCGGGATGCCGAGTCGTGTGATCGGCTGTTACAGCTAGCTGTAACCGAAACGAACAGAGAAGACGGCTTCCTGAACGTACTGAACACCGAGCGCCGTGCAAAGGACAGAGTTGAGATTCTCAAAAAGATCGACGAATACGAAGCGGCAGGCCGCTTTGACGAGGACGTTGAGGATGACCCGCCCGCAAAGGTGCTGATGCCCGAGGACATCGATTATCTTGACCGTAGCCTCTCCAAGCGTCTGAAGACGAAGATCGCGTATAACAGAGCGCGCAGATTCCTTCACGGACTCCTGGAGGATCAGAAGATGATCGTCAAGGAGATTCGCGGCATTGAGCATTTCCAAGCGCTTGAAACCGGTGCGATCGTGACCTGCAACCATTTCAATCCCTACGACAGCTTTGCCATTCAGCTCGCCTACGAGGCATCGGGGCACAAGGGGAAGCGCACCTTCTACCGCGTGATCCGAGAGGGCAACTATACCTCTTTCCCGGGCTTTTACGGCTTCTTAATGCGCAACTACAACACGCTTCCGCTCTCCTCCAACAGAAGAACGATGAAGAAATTTATGGACGCGACCGAGCAGCTTTTGAAGGAAGGGCATTTCGTGCTGGTCTATCCCGAGCAGAGCATGTGGTGGAACTACCGCAAGCCGAAGCCGCTCAAGACGGGCGCATTCTCCTTCGCCGTGCGCGCAAACGTTCCCGTGTTGCCGTGCTTCATCACGATGAAGGATACGGATATTATGGGTGAGGACGGATTTTTTGTGCAGGAGTATACCATCCATATCGCGCCCCCGATCTACCCTGACCCGAGCAAGCATTACGCCGACGCTGTGCGCGATCTGCTCGATCAAAACTACGCGATCTGGAAGGATATCTACGAAAAAGAATATCAGATGCCGCTTACCTATCTTTGCGATGAAACATAAAAAATGCGACCAAGAGGTACCTACCATAAAGCAAGCTTTACCAACCGCAAATACAGCAAAAGGAGTACGGGCAATTTTGCCTGTACTCCTTTTCACACTTCTTGCCCTGCAAGGTATAGTGTGTTACACCTTATAGGTATCCTGTTGGGCGGTAAAGATGTTTAGTGATATGCTTCGCTTCGCTCAGCGTGATATTTTTGCTTCGCAAAAGTGATATTGCTCCGAGTTGCTATGCAACTCTATGGTCGCAGTGATATTCTATTCGCCTTTGTAACATCACACGCGCGTAGCGCATATCACTGCCGCAGGCAATATCACGCACGAAGTGCATATCACTCGCCGCAGGCGAATAGAGTTGGCGCACCTGCTTTATCCAGGTGCGCCAATCGGTCGCATTTTTTATTCAATATCAAGCTCGGGCGGCACGTCGATCTCGTCGGATACGTACTTGCCGTTTTTCTTCCGCTGACGGACGCATTCAGAGAGGAGATATTCGATCTGTCCGTTGACCGAGCGGAAATCATCCTCAGCCCAGGCAGATATCGCCGCATACAGCCTTGGCGACAGTCGCAGGGGCACCTGCTTCTTCTGCTGGTCGTTCATCAGTAAAGACTACCTGAATTGACGATCGGCTGCGCGTCGCGGTTGCCGCAAAGCACGACGAGCAGATTGGATACCATTGCCGCCTTGCGCTCCTCGTCAAGCTCAACGATTTTCTGCGAGGAAAGACGCTCTAGCGCCATTTCAACCATACCGACGGCACCGTCGACGATCATTTTCCTTGCGTCAATGATTGCGGATGCCTGCTGACGCTGAAGCATTACTGCCGCGATCTCGGGCGCGTAGGCGAGGTAGGTGATGCGTGCCTCGAGAACTTCGATGCCCGCCTCATCCACGCGGCTTTGGATCTCGCTTTTAATGCGCTCGGCGACCACGTCGCTCGAGCCGCGAAGACTGCCCTCGTCGGCAATGCCGTCGCCCGTCGTATCAACGTTCGGTGCTACGTCATAGGGATAAATGCGTACGACGTTGCGGAGTGCCGCGTCACATTGAAGCGACAGATACTCCTTGTAGTTGTCAACGTTAAAGACCGCCTTTGCCGTGTCGACCACGCGCCAGGTGACGGCGATGCCGATCTCGACGGGGTTGCCGAGGCAGTCGTTGATCTTCTGACGGTTGTTGTTGAGCGTCATGATCTTGAGCGAGATACGGCGGTTTTCGATCGTTGCCGCCTGCCCGTTTTTCATAAGGATGGAGGCCGGGGGCGTGCTGACGTCACCGCTTTGGTTGAGTTTGGTTTTAGCGGCGGGGTTGAAGGATACAGAGAAGGGATTGACCGCGTAAAATCCGTCGCCCTTGAGCGTGCCGATATATTTTCCGAACAGAGTCAGCACCAATGCCTCCTGCGGCTTCAGCACGCGCAGTCCGCAAAGTGGAAGCCAGCCAATGCAAAGCACCGTCATACCGACGCCGAAAAGGATCCAGCCGTAGATCTTTCCCTGTTCGGTCAGATACGCGCCGTAAACCGTCGGGAAGACCGCAACGAGTAGCAGAAGGACGTCAAGGATCAGGACACGGAGCCCGTGCTTTTTGTTTTCTAATACTTTTTCTTGCATAATTGAGTTACTCCTTTTGTTGTGATATCATAATGATATCACATTCATTTCCACATGTCAAGAGTTAATTGAAAAAATGAGAAAAAAACGGAACAGATCGCTCTGTTCCGTTTGATTGAAGTTAAAGCACCTTCGAAAGGAAGGCCTTGAGGCGTTCGCATCTCGGATGATCGAATACCTCGGTCGGTGTGCCCTCCTCCGCGATGACACCGCCGTCCATAAACAGGATGCGGTCGGCAACCTCTCGTGCGAAGCCCATTTCGTGCGTGACGATGACCATCGTCATTCCCTCGTTAGCAAGCTCCTTGATCAGATCAAGTACCTCGCCGACCATTTCAGGGTCAAGGGCAGAGGTCGGCTCGTCAAAAAGCATGACCTTCGGATGCATGGCAAGCGCGCGCACGATGGCGATGCGCTGCTTCTGTCCGCCCGATAGGGTGGAGGGATAGGCGTTTGCCTTATCCTGCAAACCGATGCGGGCAAGGAGCGCCATCGCCTCATTGTCGATGCGTGCGCGAATCTCTGCGAAGGGAGCGAGCGGGATTCTCTTTGCCTTCTTTTTGAATCGGTTCTGCCACCACGCCTTGCGGTGTGCGCGCGCGGCGATGGTCATCGGCGCGAGTGTGATGTTCTGCAGAACGGTTTTGTTGTTGAAAAGATTGAATTGCTGAAAGACCATTCCCATATCGCGGCGGTGTACGTTGATGTCGACGCGCATATCGGCAATGTTGACGCCGTTGAAGATGATCGCGCCGTCCGTGGGATCCTCCATACAGTTGAGACAGCGAAGGAAGGTCGATTTACCCGAGCCCGACGGCCCGATGACCGCAACCTTCTCACCGTTGTGAATATCAACGTCAACACCCGAAAGCACCTCGAGATTGCCGAAGCGCTTTATGAGCCCCTTGACGCCAATCATTACGTTATTCGTCATATCCGCACCTCCTTACGCCCGTTTGCGGTCGCTTTTCGCGAACGCACGCTCGAGCAGCTTGACAAGCAGAGTGATTCCCATGACCAATACGATGTAGATCAGGG
>JAFTLE010000050.1 GCA_017452895.1 Clostridia bacterium | reverse complement strand
CGGTGTCAACACCCCCTCGCGCTGGGGTACGCAGGCACCCTTCTCGAACATCACGCTCGCCTGGACGGTTCCCGCAGACTTGGCAGAGCTGAACGCGATTGTCGGCGGCAAGGAGATGGACTTCAAGTATAAGGACTGTAAGGCAGAGATGGATATGATCAACCGCGCCTTCATCGAAACGATGATTGAGGGCGATGCCAACGGCCGCGGCTTCCAGTATCCGATTCCCACCTATTCCATCACCCGCAACTTCGACTGGTCAGAGACCGAGAACAACAAGCTCCTCTTCGAGATGACCTCGAAGTACGGCACCCCCTACTTCTCGAACTACATCAACAGCGATATGGAGCCCTCTGACGTGCGCTCGATGTGCTGCCGACTGCGCCTTGACCTGCGTGAGCTGCGCAAGAAGTCGGGCGGCTTCTTCGGCTCGGGTGAATCCACGGGCTCTGTCGGTGTTGTTACCATCAATATGCCGCGCATCGCGTATCTTGCGGAGAATGAGGCTGACTTCTACCGTCGCCTCGACCGTCTGATGGATATCTCGGCACGCTCGCTGAAGATCAAGCGCACCGTCATCACGAAGCTGATGGAGGAGGGGCTCTACCCCTACACGAAGCGCTATCTCGGCACCTTCAGCAACCACTTCTCGACCATCGGTCTTGTCGGTATGAACGAGGTTGGTTTGAACGCAAAGTGGCTTGGCGGCGATATGACCACGAAGGCAACGCAGGCGTTTACTAAGGAAGTGCTCAACCATATGCGTGAGCGTCTCTCCGACTATCAGGAGGAGTACGGCGATCTTTACAACCTTGAGGCAACGCCCGCAGAGTCGACCTCTTACCGCTTGGCGAAGCACGATAAGAAGCGCTTCCCCGAGATCATCACCGCAAGCGAGTCGGGCAACACCCCCTACTACACCAACTCCAGCCACCTGCCCGTCGGCTTCACCGATGATATCTTCGAGGCAATTGAGGTGCAGGACGAGCTGCAGACCCTCTACACCTCGGGTACGGTATTCCACGCCTTCCTTGGCGAGAAGCTGCCCGATTGGAAGGCTGCCGCAAACCTCGTGCGCAAGATCGCAGAGAACTATAAGCTCCCCTACTACACGCTCTCGCCCACCTATTCGGTCTGCCGAGACCACGGCTACCTTGCAGGTGAGGTATTCACCTGCCCCGAGTGCGGAAATAAGACCGAGGTTTACAGCCGTATCACGGGCTACTACCGCCCCGTTCAGAACTGGAACGACGGTAAGGCAGAGGAGTACAAGGCAAGAAAGGTCTACAACGTAAAGAAATCCTTCACAAGACATCCCGAGGTTGCCGAAAGTCAGCTTGCCGATGCCGCTTGTGAGGAGGTCGCAACGGCAGAGGGCGGCGATCGCATCCTTCTGTTCGCGACCAAGACCTGCCCGAACTGCAAGATGGCGGCAATGTTCCTCGACAAGGCAAATATCGGCTACGAGAAGGTCTATGCTGAGGAGGAGCCCGCGCTTGCTGAGGAATACGGCATCACGCAGGCACCGACGCTTATCGTCGTTCACGACGGAACGGTCGAAAAGATTGCCAACGTCTCGAACATCCGCAAATTCACCGAAACGGCTGTTGCCGCAAAGAAATAAGAGGTTTTATGTACGATATTGTGATCGTGGGTGCAGGGCCCGCAGGTCTGACTGCGGCTCTGTACGCACTGCGCGCGGATAAAAAGGTGCTGGTGCTGGAGAAGGAGACCTTCGGCGGTCAGATCACCTATTCGCCAAACGTCGAAAATTATCCGGGCTTTCTCAAAATGAGCGGCAACGAGTTTGCCGAAAAGCTGCTGGACCAGGTGCTGACCCACGGTGCTGAGGTCGAGCTTGCCGAGGTCACGGGCATCACCGCGGAGGGAAAGACCCGCATCGTCAAAACCGCTGAGGCATCCTACGCCACGCGTAGCGTGATCCTCGCCACGGGCGCGCGCCACCGCACGCTGGGGCTTGACGGGGAAGCGGAGCTGATCGGTAACGGCATCTCCTTCTGTGCGCTTTGCGACGGCGCCTTTTACAGCGGCCGCGACGTCGCCGTCATCGGCGGCGGCAACTCCGCATTGCAGGAGGCGGTGCTTCTCTCCGACGTTTGTAAGAGCGTCACCATCGTGCAGAATCTGCCCAAGCTGACGGGTGAGGCGCGCCTTCAAAAAACGCTCGCCGAGAAGGAAAACGTCAGGATCGTCTGCTCGCACACCGTCGATGCTTATCTGACGAACAGTAGCGGACTCTCGGGCATCCGCATCAAGGATGCCGACAGCGGAGAACTCCGCGAGCTTGCCGTCGACGGCGTATTTCTCGCCGTGGGTCTCGTCCCGCAGAACGCCCCCTTTGCCGAGAACGTCACGCTCAACGATTGGGGCTACGTCGATGCCGACGAATCCTGCACCACGAAGGACCCCGCCATCTTCACCGCAGGCGACTGCCGCCAAAAGCGCGTCCGCCAGATCGCAACCGCGATCTCCGACGGCGCCGCCGCCGCGCTGGCTGCTTGCCATTACCTCGACGAATAACGAAAAAGGAACAGACCGCGGTCTGTTCCTTTTTCGTTTTCATTCGTCAAAGACGAATCCCATTTCTCTTTATACTGCTTGACGGGATTTGATATACAGATCAATATCGTTGATAATGTAGCGCGTTCCCGTGGTATGCAGCACCTCCTAGAAATCACGGATATATTCGCATACTGAATATTGGTTGAACAAGGCCATCACTTCCTTGCCCGTCATTTTCTTTTGGTTTTTGTATTCTTCCACACAAAGCACCAGAAAGGGTAATTCTTTGCTCATTCCTTAGTCCTCCGGAAATACGATCTCTCCCGTTTCCTTTTCGTGCTTCCACATGGAGTAAACGGTGAGCGGGCTGAAATGCCACATTTTTGTTTCTTCTTCAGCAAGCAGCGCGTAGGTTTTCGATTGATAAAATTCGTTGATTGCGGAAATATCGTCAATCTTTTCGTTTTGCACGATCAAGTCAACCGTCTTTGGTATCAGCGCGACGCTTAAGATCGAATTGAATTTCTCGTCCATCGCTCACACCTCCTCGGCTCTTATGAATCGCAAAAGAGAGATCGACTCGTTTGTAGCAAATACGTATTGGTCGAACAGCTGTTTGATCTTCAAGGCATCAAGAGCCTGCTCCTTGGTCAAAAGTCCCGTCGCGTATACCTGAAGCGTTCTGTAAACGTCGTCATTTGCGACGGCTCCGATGATCAGGTCAGATTGCTCTTTGTTATAGGTTCCGTTTCGGTGTGCGGAAACAAAATCGAGCCATTCTTCATCGGGAGCATTGAAACGCTTGATTTTCAGAGTGTTGTTAACAATAGGATCGTCTATTTCATATACGTTGACTGTTGGTGTGCCGCCCCTGCGCACCACGACTTTTTTGGCGAAGCTCACGGCTTGCGTCTGATTGGTTGTCGTATAAAAGCCGTAGCCGAAGTCAAGGAATCTGTTTTGTTCGATCAGCCGTGGCTTTTCTACTACTGTATTACTGCCGTGGTAT
>JAFTLE010000049.1 GCA_017452895.1 Clostridia bacterium | reverse complement strand
TGCTCCTGCGGAGACTCGAACTCCGGACACCTTGATTAAAAGTCAAGTGATCTACCGTCTTTTCTACAGTGGCATTTACAGCACCCTTAGATATTCTCACACGTCAGGATATTTGTCCAGCATTATTTTGGATTTTTTTATTTTTTATCCGTATACGGATGCACCCCCAAGCGCCGCCTCGATTTTCAGCAATCGATTGTATTTTGCCACGCGCTCGCTTCGACAGGGTGCTCCTGTTTTGATAAAGCCGGCAGACGTACCGATCGCAAGATCGGCAATTGTGGTGTCATCCGTCTCGCCCGAGCGGTGCGACACGATGAATTCATATCCCGTGTGGGCCGCGAGCGCGATAACGTCGAGTGTCTCACTCAGCGTCCCGATCTGGTTCGGCTTAATCAGAATCGCATTGCCCGCATTCTGCCGTGCCCCCTCGATGAGTCTTTCCGTGTTGGTGACGAACAGATCGTCTCCGACGAGCATTACCCGATCTCCGATTTCCTGGTTCAATACACGCCAATGCTTGAAATCGTTTTCGGAAAGTCCGTCCTCAATCGAAACGATCGGATACGCCGCGCACAGCTCCTTCCAATACGAGATCAACCCTTCACCGGTGTATTCGGTTTGCGCCTTTGGCAGCTTGTAGCCTTCCCCGTTTTGCCACTCGCTCGCTGCCGCGTCAAGTGCAAGCTTTACGGTGTTTTCATCATGTCCTGCTTTGCGGATGGCGGCAAGGATCAGCTCAATCGCCTCCTCCGCCCCCGAAAGGTCGGGAGCAAAGCCACCTTCATCTCCGACCGTTGTGGCATACCCCTTTTCACGCAAAAGGCGACCGAGCGCGTGATAAACGCCGCTGCCGATCTCCATTGCCTCTGCGAAGGACTCTGCCCCTACGGGAAGGATCATAAACTCCTGAATGTCCAGATTGTTTGCCGCGTGAGCGCCGCCGTTCAGAATGTTCATCATAGGAATCGGAAGACGTGTTGTACCGATTCCCCCGATATATCTGAAAAGCGGAATCTCGAGTGAATTTGCGGCGGCACGCGCCGCGGCGAGTGATACGCCAAGGATCGCATTGGCACCGAGGCGGCTTTTGTTTTTCGTGCCGTCAAGCTTCATCATCGTGCTGTCGATCTCATACTGTTCGAATGCGCTGATCCCCGTAATTGCCGGGGAAATAAGCTTATTTACGTTGTAAACTGCCTGAGTGACAGCTTTCCCGCCGTAGTGCGACGCATCTTTATCTCTCAGCTCGTGCGCCTCGTAGCTGCCTGTTGATGCACCTGAGGGAACCCCCGCGATCCCCACCGTTCCATCGCTCAGTGTCACGGTAGCCTCAACGGTAGGGTTTCCGCGCGAATCAAGGATCTGCCGTGCGGTGGCTTTTACAATTTGTATTTTTCGCATTGCTACACCTCCAAATTTGTTTCCTTGGTATTATTCTCAATCCTCTTACATATCATACTTTTTCTTTCTTTCCAAAAGTGTGAAGGATACATATAATGAAAAAGAAATGACTACGTAAAGGAAGCATAGCAATGATCTTATATCACGTAAAGAGCGGCGATTCCATTTTCAGAATTGCTCGCACGTTTGGCGTTTCCGCCGTCAAGCTGATGGAGGATAACTGCATTCTGACCCCTGATCGGCTGGCGGAGGGCGACTGTATTCTTATCTCACAGCCAACGCAGATCTATACGGTGGGTGGCGGCGACACGCTCGCACACATCGCCGCAAGATTTGAAGTAGGTCTTGGAGATCTTCTGCGTAACAACCCCTCACTCGCGGGAAAAACGAGGCTTTATCCCGGGCAGAATCTTTCGACGCGAATGCAGTCACCGGGAGGCGGTACGCTTTTAACGCTCGCCCACGCAACGGGAAGTGAATCTGACGACGAGCTTTGTGCTCTCTTGCCGTATTTATCCAATCTGTGTTTTCTCGGTGCTTTTTTATCGCCCAAGCGCGGACTTCAGATCCCACAGCGTGCGGGAAGAATACAGTCTCTCTGCAAGGAATACGGCGTGCATAGCTTTATAAGGCTCCCCTACGATGCGTTGCTTCCCTCGAATGCAGAAAACCTTTCGGCGATCTTAGGGGACGAGTGGTGCGGCCTTGAGCTATCCGTTCCGCCGTCAGGCGACGTCAATAACGCCGCAATAAAAGCCTTGCGCGACCGATTGCGCGGATTTGGCAAGGCTCTGTTTTTACACGTGCAAACGAATCCGAAGAATGCACCCTACGTCATTTCCAAGCTGACGGAGAACGCCGATGCGGTTGTTTGGGAGACGCACCCGCCGGCTTTGATTTCCCTTAAGGAAGAGTGTCTGCTCTTTGAGCGTATAAGCGAAGCATGTGATCCTGATAAGATCATTCCGCTCCTGTCCGCGTGCGGCATTGATGTTGACACTGAGACCGAGCAGCTTACACAGGTCCCGCCTTCCAAGTTCGCGATGCTTGCCGCGCAAAAAAATGCCGCCATATCCTACGACGAGGATCTGGCGACATCGCGTTTTCATTATAAGATGCATCACGGTGGCAAAAGCCGTGAGCATCGCGTTCAATGTATGCTGGCAGACGGATTTTCGTCAAGGATACACAGAATGGATGCATTCGGCTTCCGCGGAATCGGCATCATGGAAGCGTTTCCCTTTTACGCACCGCTTTGGCTGATGCTGCAATCCGACTTCCGAATCCTTAAAGGCGGTTTTGGAAGGTTGTGTTAATCAAAGCCCGAAGAGCCGTTTTGCGTTTTCCGCCGTGATTGCCGCGACCGACTCGACCGAGATCTCCCAAAGTGCCGCAAGCGCCTCTGCCGTATAGTGAAGATAACCCGAATGATTCAAACGGCCACGGTAAGGATGCGGCGTAAGATAGGGTGCGTCGGTTTCGATCAAGACGAATTCCCGCGGCAAGGCGCGGGCAACCTCAGCAACCTTCGCCGCGTTTTTAAAGCTCACAGTTCCCGAAAAGGAAATGTAATAACCGCGGCGGATCAGATCCTTTGCCATTTCATAGCTGCCACTGTAGCTATGAAATACACCCGTTACGCCGGGATAGCGCAAGACAGTGGTATGAATATCGCCGTGTGCTTCCCTGTCGTGGATTAAGACGGGCATTGCGGTTTCGCGGGCAAGCGTCAGTTGTGCCTCAAAATATCGCATTTGTTGCTCCCGCGGAACGTCATCCCAGTGGTAATCGAGTCCGATCTCACCGAGTGCGACGATCTTGTTCGCATCCTTTTTTCTGATCAGCGATTCGATCTCCGCTACGGCGATGTCGGGATCGCTCGAAAGCTCACCTGAGTCCGATGGATGAATGCCGACCGCGGCATAGAGTTGGGGAAAAGCCCTTGCCTGCTCAATGGCAAGACGAGAGGTGTTCGGCGACGTACCGACGTTGACCGCCCCCAGAAGCCCGTTTGTAAACAGCTCTGTAAGCAGGGGGGCAGCACCGCCGATCTCCTCATCAAAGCGATGATCCCAATAGTGGGCGTGTGAATCAAAAAACATCAGTGAATGCGCTCACCCAGAGGCGTTTCCGGATCAAGGAAGACCACGCGAACCTGCTCCTCACCCGATGCGAGAAGCATACCGAAGCTCTCGACACCGCAAAGCTTTGCGGGCGCGAGGTTTGCAACGATCGCAATCTTTTTGCCGATCAGCTGCTCGGGCGTATAGAATTTAGCAATGCCCGAAACGATCTGGCGCTTTTCGTATCCAAGGTCAACCTGAAGCTTCAGAAGCTTTTTCGCCTTCGGCACGGGCTCGCAAGCAATGATCTGCGCAGTACGCAGCTCTACCTTTGCAAAGCTGTCAATGCCGATCTCTTCCTCGCGGTCCGCAGGAGCCTCTGCCGCACGCGCCGCCTTCTCTGCCGCTTCCTTTTTCGCCTGCTGCTCAGCCAAGAACTTCGCCTCGTCAATTCGCGCAAAGAGCACGAACGCCTCACCAAGTTTTTCGCCCGATTTCAACGCACCGAAGGTAGCAAGGCTGTCATAGGAAACGACGTCGGTTGCAATTTGCTTCTGAATGCTTTCTGCCGTTGCAGGAATAAAGGGCGTAAGAAGAACCGAAGCAATACGAATGGTTTCCAGAAGATTGTAAAGAACGGTACCAAGGCGCTCCTTCTGCGAAGGATCCTTCGCAAGCGCCCACGGCGTGGTTTCGTCAATGTATTTGTTTGCACGGCGAAGCATCGTGAAGATCGATTCAAGCGCGTCCGCGACGTGATAATCCTCCATCAGGCGGCGGGAGTCGGCAATTGCCGCGCGGGTCGATGCGATCAGCTCCTCATCAAGCGTCGCCGTCGCCGTCGGTGCAGGGATCACGCCGTCAAAATACTTAACCGTCATCGCATGGGTACGGCTGACAAGGTTGCCAAGATTGTTGGCAAGGTCTGTATTATAACGGTTGATAACATTCTCATAGGTAATGCTTCCGTCATTGACGTAGGGCATCTCGGAAAGCGCATAGTAACGCACGCCGTCGACCGAAAATGCCTCTGCAAGCTCGTCCGCATACACAACGTTGCCTTTGGATTTCGACATCTTGTCTACACCGAAATTAAACCACGGGTGACCGAAAACCTTCTTCGGGAGCGGAAGATCGAGCGCCATCAGAATGATCGGCCAATAGATCGTATGGAAGCGCAGAATGTCCTTACCGATGATGTGTACATCGGCAGGCCAATAATGGTTGAATCTTTCGGGCTGCTCTGCCAATTCGGGATCGTAGCCAAGTGCCGTGATGTAGTTTGAAAGTGCGTCGATCCAGACGTAGATCACGTGCTTATCGTCAAAGGTAACGGGCACCCCCCATTTGAAGGAGGAACGGGAAACGCAAAGGTCCTGCAATCCTGCCTTCAGGAAGTTGTTGACCATTTCCTTCTTGCGTGCCTCAGGCTCGATGAATTCGGGGTGATCCTCAATGTGCTTGATCAGACGGTCGGCATACTTACTCATCGCAAAGAAATACGCCTCCTCCTTCGCCCTTTGAACGGGTCTGCCGCAGTCGGGGCAAACGCCGCCCTCTGCCTGAGTGTCGGTGAAAAAGGACTCACAGGGGGTGCAGTACCATCCCTCGTATTCGCTCTTGTAAATATCGCCCTTGTCGTACAGCTTTTTGAAGATGTGCTGTACGGAGCGTACGTGTTCCTCATCGGTCGTGCGGATGAAGTGGTCGTAGCTTGCACCCATCAGATCCCAGATCTTACGAATCTCACCCGAAACGCCGTCAACATACTCCTGCGGAGAGATCCCCGCCTCGTTTGCAAGCGTCTCGATCTTTTGTCCGTGCTCGTCCGTACCCGTGCAGAAAAACACGTCGCGTCCGAGCTGACGCTGAAAGCGTGCGATCGCATCGGTCAGAATGATCTCATATGTATTGCCGAAATGCGGCTTGCGCGAGCTGTATGCGATCGCGCTCGTGATATAAAACTTTTCCTTCTCCATAAACTGAAACCTCA
>JAFTLE010000002.1 GCA_017452895.1 Clostridia bacterium | reverse complement strand
TACAACCTCGCGGCACAGTCGCACGTTGCCGTCTCCTTCGAGGTGCCCGAATATACCGCGGAGGCGACCGCCGTCGGCACGCTCCGCCTGCTTGAGGCAATGCGTCAAAGAAAAAGCCACGCAAAATTCTATCAGGCATCGACCTCAGAGCTGTTCGGCGGACTCCCCGAAAGCGTTCCGCAGAACGAAAGCACCCGCTTCTATCCCAAAAGCCCCTACGCCTGCGCGAAGCTTTACGCCTACTATATCACGGTCAATTACCGAGAGGCGTACGGAATCTTCGCCGCAAACGGCATCCTCTTCAATCACGAATCCCCGCGCCGCGGCGAGACCTTCGTTACGCGCAAAATCACGATGGCAGTCGCACGCATCGCCGCGGGGAGCGACGAGTGCCTCGTCCTCGGCAACCTCGACGCAATGCGCGATTGGGGATATGCGGGCGACTACGTTGAGGGAATGTGGCGCATCCTGCAACAGACGACGGCGGGCGACTACGTCCTCGCCACGGGAGAAATGCACAGCGTGCGTGAATTCGCGACCCTCGCCTTCGCCGCGGCGGGGATCCCCGTCTCCTTCCGCGGTACGGGTGTCGACGAGGTCGGATATGACGAAAGAAGCGGACGGATCCTTTTGCGCGTATCGCCGCGCTACTTCCGCAAAAGCGAGGTCGAGCAGCTCTGCGGTGACCCTGCGTATGCGGAGCGCACACTCGGCTGGCATCGCCGCGTGGATTTCCCCTCGCTCGTTCGAATGATGGTCGATGCCGATTTAAAGCGCACGCGGGAGGTAAAGGATGAAGCTTGATAAAAACGCCCCCTTTTATATTGCGGGGCACGGGGGAATGGTTGGCTCGGCTCTTTTGCGTCGATTAAAGAGCGCGGGCTTTACGAATATTCTGACGCGTGATTTTCCGTCGCTCGATCTGCGCGACAGCGCCGCGACCGACGCATTCTTCGAAAGCACGCGCCCCCGCTACGTGATCCTTGCCGCGGCACGCGTCGGCGGCATTCTCGCCAACCAAAAAGCACCTGCAGATTTTCTCTACGACAACTGTATGATCGCGATGAACGTCCTACACGCCGCCAAGGAATACGGTACGGAAAAGCTCCTCTTTCTCGGCTCGTCCTGCATCTATCCGCGCGATGCCGCCCAGCCGATCAAGGAATCCTCGCTTCTCACAGGTCCGCTTGAGCAGACCAACGAGGGCTACGCGCTCGCCAAGATCGCGGGACTGCGCTACGCCTCCTATCTGCGCCGCCAATACGGATGCGACTTTATCAGCTGTATGCCGACCAATCTCTACGGCATCGGCGATAACTATCACCCCACCGACTCCCACGTGATCCCCGCGCTGATCCGCCGCTTTCACAGTGCGAAGGAGGAGGGAAAAGCAAGCGTCAGCGTCCTTGGCACAGGAAGACCTCTGCGCGAGTTTCTCTTTTCAGAGGATCTTGCTGACGCCGCGCTGTTTCTGATGGAGCGTTATAGCGACGAGCAGACCGTCAATGTCGGCAGCGGAGAGGAGGTCTCGATCGCTGAGCTTGCGCGCCTCGTTGCAAGGACCGTGGGCTACGAGGGGCGGATCGTCTTTGACGAAAGCGCGCCCGACGGCACGCCGCGTAAGCGACTCGATACGAGCGTGCTTGATTCGCTCGGCTGGACAGCAAAAACCAACCTGAAGGAAGGACTACCCGTCGCGTACAACGATTTTTTGCGCGCCGATACCAGAAAATAAAGAAAAGCTGTCGCATTGACAGCTTTTTTCATTTTCACAGCCCGATGATCTCACCCACGTCACGAAGGATATGCTTGGGACGGTACGGAAAACTATCCACCGTCTCACGCGTGCTGACACCCGACAGAACCAGAACCGTATCGATCTCGCTCTCAATCCCCGCGATAATATCGGTGTCCATGCGGTCGCCGATGATCACCGTCTCGGATCGGTGACAGTTCAAGACCTGCTTTGCATGGCGCATCATCAAAGGGTTCGGCTTACCAACGAAATACGCCTGCTTGCCCGTCGTCAGCTCAATCGGTGCCAGCATAGCTCGGCAGGCGGGAACAATCCCCTGCTCGGAGGGATCGGTCAGGTCGGGATTCGCTCCGATCAGCTTGGCACCGCGTTCTATCAGGCGCACCGCCTTCTCGATCATATTGTAATCAATGCGCGTGCTCATGCCGAACACGACGTAGTCGGGATTCGCGTCATTCATCGTAAAGCCCGCATCGTACAAGGCGTTGACAAGCCCCGGCTCACCGATCACGTATGCCGAGCCGCCAGGACACTGACTTTTCAAAAAAGCCGCCGTTGCAAGCGCGCTGGTGTAAAAATGACTCTCGTCCACCTCAAGTCCGAGCCGCGCCAGCTTTTGTGACAGCTCACGCGGAGAGCGTGAGGAGCCGTTGGTCAAAAACAGATAATTTTTTCCGCTGTTATTCAGCCAGCTTACGAATTCATGCACGTGCGGAATCAGCTGATTGCCGCGGTAGATCACACCGTCCATATCGCAGATGAACGCCTTTTTTTCGGTTAATTCTGCAATTGGAGTTTTCATCGTTCTCATTCCCCCAGTCATTTTATGTAACATAATTATACCGATATTATACCGATGAATTCGCACTTTGTCAAGTTTCCTCTTGCAAAGTATCGACAAATATGCTACAATGAATGCGCAGAAAAAGTAAAGTGTGGTTTTCGTATGAAAATACTTGTCAGCGCCTGCCTTCTGGGTGAGCCCTGCCGCTACGACGGCGAAAGCCGCCCCTGCTCTTGGGTGATCGAGCTGCAAAAGGAGCACACCCTGATCCCCGTCTGTCCCGAATGCGCGGGCGGACTTTCCGTACCCCGCCCCGCGTGTGAGCGGCAAAAGGACGGCAGCGTACGCACCGCCGACGGCAGGGACCGCACCGCGGAATATGCGCTCGGTGCGGAGCTGTCTTTGATGCGGGCGAAGCACCACGGCTGCACGCTTGCCATTCTGAAAAGCCGCAGCCCTGCCTGCGGCGTCGGCAGGATCTACGACGGCAGCTTCACACGCACGCTGACCAACGGTGACGGTGTGCTGACCGAGCTTTTGAAAAAGCACGGCATCGCGGTCTATACAGAGGAGAATTTTACGCTATGAGCACTTGCACCCTTTGCCCGCGCCACTGTGCGGTCGACCGTACGGTGCGCCGCGGCTACTGTCATGCGCCCGACGGCTTTCTTGTCGCGCGTGCCGCCCTGCATCGGTGGGAGGAGCCCTGTATTTCACAGCTCGGCGGCTCGGGCACGGTCTTTTTTTCGGGCTGTAATCTCTCCTGCGTGTTTTGTCAGAATCAGGCGATCAGCCGCGGTGACGCGGGTGCGCCGGTCAGCGATCGCCGTCTTTTTGAGATTTTTTTTGAGCTGGCGGAGCAGGGGGCGGAGAATATCAACCTCGTCACACCGTCACACTACACCGACCGACTGATCCCCGTTTTGCAAAGCGCGAAAGCGGAGGGACTTTCCATCCCCATCGTCTGGAACAGTAGCGCGTATGAAAGTGTAAAGAGCATCCGTGCGTTATCGGGTCTTGTGGATATCTATCTTCCCGATTTCAAATATGCAGATGCAAAAACGGCGGCGCGTTACGCAAACGCCCCCGATTATCCCGAGATAGCGCTTGCCGCGATCGACGAGATGGTGCGGCAACACCCCACCCCCGAATTTGATCAAAACGGAAAAATGACGCGCGGTGTCATCGTCCGACACCTCGTTTTGCCGTCCCAAGTCGGCGCGGCGAAGCGTGCGCTGAAGATGCTGTTCGACCTCTACGGCAACAGCATTTATTACAGTATTATGCGGCAGTACACGCCGATGGGTACGCTTGATAACTACCCCGAGCTAAACCGCCCGATCACCGATCGGGAATACGATAGGGTCTGCAACTACGCCGCCGAGCTCGGCATTGAAAATGGATTTTTACAGGAGGGTGACTCTGTGGGCGAGAGCTTTATTCCTGCCTTCGACCTGCAGGGAGTCCTGAATTGATTAAAGAGAAGACTATGAAAACGATACGTTTTCCCTTGGCGACAACGAGATCCCGAAGGAGCTACCACAGGGCGTCGACCTCATAACGGCGAAGATTGAACAGCATCGACGGCTTCAAGCTCTCACCCTAACGGACTCTATGAATCCGCTGCAACGCTCAACGACAGATGGGGCTTCTCCCTTTACTGCCACAATTGGAAGAGTGCGGAGCGCCTCGCAGAAACGCGCCGTCACGGGCCTTCTGCGCCGCGCCGCGGTGCTGTACGGAAAATAAAACGAGTCTTGCATTTTTCGGCAAGCTGTGCTATCATAATGAAAAAGAATAACTGCCACCGGGTAGTGTAATGCAAAAAAGCATTCGGATGCGCCATTAGGTCTTGGAAGGCGTATCGCGAATGCTTTTTTTGAAGAAGGGAGCCCTATGCGCCGTTTTTTGCGTTTTCTTGATCTTTCTAAATTTGAATACTGTCTTTGGGTCGTGTCGGTGCTCGTTTCGCTCGCCGCCTTTTTCATCGCGCGGCAGGGTGTCCTTCAGCTTTTGACGACCTTGGTTGGCGTAACGGCGCTGATCTTCGTTGCGAAGGGGCGCGTGCTGGGGCAGGTGCTGACCGTCCTGTTTGCCGTACTTTACGCCGCCGTTTCCTACGACCTCCGTTACTACGGAGAGATGATCACCTATCTCTTTATGACGGCTCCGATGGCACTTTTCGCGGTGATCTCGTGGTTGCGCCACCCCTACTCGAAAAAGGAGGTCGCCGTCGGACGTCTATCACGCGGCAAGCTCTGGTTTTTGCTCCTCGGTTCCGTCTCCGTGACCGCCCTTTTCTATTTCCTTTTGAGGGCGCTTGGCAACGCAAGCCTCGCGGTCAGCACGCTGTCGATCACCACCAGCTTCCTCGCCTCGGCGCTCACCTTCTTTCGCCATCCCCTCTACGCCGTCGGCTACGCCGCAAACGATATCGTCCTCATCGTCCTGTGGGTCATCGCCGTGATCGACTCCCCTGCCTATTTCACGATGGTCGCCTGCTTTTTGATGTTCTTCCTAAACGACGTCTACGGCTACCTCAATTGGCGCCGTATGCAAAAGCGGCAAAACAAAAGCGCTTACGGGTAAACCGTAAGCGCTTGTTTTACCAGAATCCCTTCACGGCAAAAAGTAAAAGAAGTGCCGTGTGTAAGAGGATGCCGAGACAGTTGACGAACCAAAAGGATGCGTGCTTCGTCTTATGACGGAAAAGCTGCATACCCGCAAAGCCGCCGAGCGCCCCGCCCGCAAAGCCGAACAGGAAAAGCGTCTTTTCGGCGATGCGCCATTTGCCGCGGCGCGCGCGCCGCTTATCAATGCCGTAGAGAATAAAGGTGATGAGACTCAAAAGCAAGATCCAAAGTAAAAACAAACGAACCATATCAATGCTCCTTCAGAATGTCACGGTAAATTTCAGTAAGGATCCTAAGGTTTGCCTCAGGCGCCAGATGCTCCTCGTAGTAGGCGCGTGAGCTGTCAACAAGATCGGGTAGCGAGCGGATACACGCCGCAAGCGCGTTCCCATCCCCCGCGGGAAAGTGAAGCCCCGTCTCGTTTTCACGCACGATCGCGCCCGCGTTCCCAAGATCGCTGACGATCACAGGGGTACCGACCGAGAGCGACTCTGCGATCGTCATCGGAAAGCCCTCGTACCACAGCGTCGGTAAGACCGTCGCACGCACGCGCCCCATCAGCTCGCGCACCTGAGCGGGTGTTTTTTGTCCCAGCATCAGAACGCGCTCGGAAAGGCCCTGTGCCTCGATCCGCTCACACATACGCGCCTGCTCAGGCCCCGTTCCCGCAATCAAAATGCGCCCGTCGGAAAGCGACTGTGCGGCATCAAGCAGAACGTCGACTCCCTTGAGCGGGTCGAGACGCCCCGCAAACAGCACGGCGTTCTCACGCTCAGCGAAGGCGATCGGCGGTGCCGCCGTAGCGGATGCAAAGTTCGGCTTGATATAGATTCTTTCGGGATCGACCACGGTGCGCTTGCGATTGGCACGCAAAAGCATCTCGCGATTGAATTCGGTCAGGCAGATAAAATGCACGTGGCGGAAGGTACCGAGAAAGCGGTGAAGGCGAAGCACCGATGCCAGCAAAAGCGATTGAAAACGACTGCCGCGATAGCAGCGGTGGCGCACCGACGGAGAAAACCCGTGCGCGATGCATTCCTCACAGATCGCGCCGTCGCGGTAAAGCGTTGCGGCGGGGCAGACCATTCGGAAATTGTGGACCGTCTGCACCGCAGGCACGCCCATTCTTTTCGCCGCACGAAAGACCGTAGGGCTGATCAGCATCTGCGTGTTATGCACGTGTACGATATCGATCCGCTCACGCTTGATGATGCGCCGCACCTCACGGTATGTCCTGCGGGAATACAGCGCGGTGAAGGGCAAGCGCAGCTTCCCGAAAACCCCCGTGCCCGCATCGTCATTGTGGCGCGTGTAGGGGATCACCGTATGTCCTGCCTCCTCAAGCAGACGCTTCTCATTTTCAAAAACCGAATCCTCACCGCCGCGGATGCGGTAGTAATTGTGAACGAGTAGGATCCGTAAGCTTTCCATAAACACCTCTAAAAATTTCGGCAACGTATGACGTTGCCGAACCTTTATTTTCGATACAGTTTGTTTTCTTTCTTTACAAGACGCAGATACTTCGGATTTGTGTGCAGATAACGGCGGAACAACCGCTTCGGATCCTGCATCAGCCGATACAGCCATTCAAGCGACAGCTTCTGCATCAGACGGGGGGCACGCTTGATCTTGTCTGCGTGGAAATCAAAGCCCGCGCCGACACCGATCATAAGACCCCGCACCCGTCCCTTGTGCGCCGCCATCCACTTCTCCTGCTTCGGCGCGCCAAGCCCGATCCATAGAAAATCGGCATTGGCGGCGTTGATCCTTTCAACGGCCTCCGCATCCTCCTCCTCAGTCAGTGGGCGGAAGGGCGGCGATACCATCCCAACGATCGAAATGCCGGGATAGCGCGAAAGGAGCTTCTCCCGCAAGACCGAAAGCGTGTCCTCGCTCGCACCGTAAAAATAATGGCGGTATCCGCGTGCCGCAGACAGCTTGAAGATCTCGCCCATCAGATCGGGACCCGTTACGCGGTCAGCGCCCGCAAAGCCGCGGCGGCGTGCCGCGACCGACAGGGGCTTGCCGTCGGGAAGCGCCATCACTGCACCGTTTTGCACGGCAAGGTAATCGGGCTCCTCGTACGCCGTCACCGTCGTATGAACGTTTGATACGCAGATATACTCTCCCGACCACGCCGAGAGATTCTGATCAATGATAGCAAGCGTCTCTTCCATATTCACCGCGGCAATATTCACGCCGAGGATCGTACAGACGGGAAACGCCCCGTTTTGTTCTGACATATTATTTGGAACCCTTTCGTGCAATCACAACGTAAACCGTCTTCAGGATGATGCGAAGATCCTCCCAAATGCTCCAATTGTCAATGTACTGAAGGTCGAGCTTTACAACCTCCTCAAAATCGTCGATTGTATTGCGTCCGCTGACCTGCCAAAGACCCGTAAGACCCGGCTTCAGGGACAAACGGCGCTTGTGGTGGCTCTCGTACTGCTCGTACTCGTCGAGCGTCGGGGGACGCGTACCGACAAGGCTCATATCGCCGCGCAGGATGTTCCAGAATTGCGGCAACTCGTCGATGCTCAGCTTACGGATGATCTTACCGACCTTCGTGATACGCGGGTCGTTTTCCATCTTGAACATCAGACCCTTCATCTCGTTTTCCTTCATCAGAGCCGCTTTGCGCGCCTCCGCATCGGGATACATCGAGCGAAGCTTATACATATAGAAGATGCGTCCGTTCTTTCCCACGCGCTTCTGACGGAAGATCAGCGGCCCCGGCGACTCGATCAGAAGCGGGAACGCGGTCAGCAGAATGATCGGCAGGGAAATGATCGAGCCGATCAGACCCAGCACGATGTCAAGGATGCGCTTGAGTGCCAGCAGGTTGATGTGATAACGGCGCACCGCGAAGGTGATCATCGGCTTGTCGTTGACGTAGAGATAATCGCGCTGCAGATGCAGATTCTTCGATTCGGAAAGCTTGTCGATCATCGGCACATTCAGATGGATGACGATACCCATGCTCTCAAGCTCCGTCAGAAAGCGGTGCAGCTGCTCGCCGCGGTAGTAGGGAATATCAATGAATACCTCGTCGATCGCCTCACGCTTGATCCATTCGATAAATTCAAAGAAGTTTGCCTTGATCGGCACGCCGCAGATCTCGGTCATAGGCGGTGTTGTCGCCTCCTCCTCAGGACTCTTACTGCGGATCTTAATGCCTTCCTGATCGTATTCGTAGTCGATCAGCGCGACACCGACGATATTACGCGTCCAGTCCTTCTTAAGACTTTCGATAAAGGGAACCGAACGCCCCTTCGTCGTTACGACGCCGACAAGCGTCGCCATCTTCGCACGCGGGATGCGGTTGACGAGGATCGATCGTACGGCGTAGTGTCCGAACGCCGTTGCGAAGATATTGACAAACGTGCCAAGAATCAGAAATACGATATGGTTGACGACGAAATCGTTGCGGCAGATCGTCATAACCGTGACGAGCATACCGAAGCCGAGAAGATTGAGAAGGAAGCTGCGGCGGAACATCACGTCAAGCGACTGACGGTTGATATTCTTGTTCGGCACGAACAGAACGAAAAGGATCAGAAAGACCGCCGCCAGCTGAAAGATCGAGTTGTTCAGATCGGCATCGTTCAAAAACGCATGGTCGTAGATCAGATAGCGGTAGGGGAAGAATGCCGCAACGCAGCTGAAAGTCAGCGCGATGGCATCCATCAGAAAGAGCATAATATACTGTAGTTTCTCACGCAGTAACATATTTATACCTTCAGGGTCGCTGTGCGACCGTCTTTTCCTGTTTTTGGCGGACTTCCGCTCATATGATTATACCGCATTTTACTCGGTTTGTCAACCCCTGCGTATTTTCCCCAAAAAAGAGAAGAACCGAGCATTCCGCCCGGTTCTTCTTCAATAGCTTTTTATCAGCAAACGCCTTGAGCAAGCATTGCGTTCGCAACCTTGATGAAGCCTGCGATATTCGCGCCTGCGATCAGGTCGTCGCCAAGGCCGTACTCGTTTGCAGCCTTGATCGATGCGCTGAAGATGTTCGCCATAATCTGGCGGAGCTTCGCGTCGACCTCCTCTGCGGTCCAGCTGTAACGCATCGAGTTCTGAGACATCTCAAGACCCGAAACAGCAACGCCGCCTGCGTTTACAGCCTTCGAGGGAGCAACGATTACGCCGTTTTCCTTCAGGTAAGCGACAGCCTCGTTGGTGGTGGGCATATTGGAGACCTCAACGTAGTACTTCACGCCGTTTGCAATGATCTTCTTCGCATCCTCGATGCCAACCTCGTTCTGGGTCGCGCAGGGCATCAGGATGTCAGCCTTAACACCCCAGGGCTTTTCCTTCGGGAAGAACTGTACGCCGAACTTGTCTGCGTAGTCCTGTACTCTGTTGCGGCAGGAAGCGCGCATCTCGAGCATAAAGTCGATCTTCTCCTTGGTGGAAATGCCGTCGGGATCGTAGATATAGCCGTCAGGACCCGAGATGGTAACGACCTTACCGCCTAGCTCTGTTACCTTCTGCACCGTACCCCAAGCAACGTTACCGAAGCCCGAGATCGCAAAGGTCTTGCCCTTGATATCGTCCTTGAAGTAGTTGAGCATCTCAACCGTGTAGTAAACGGCACCGAAGCCGGTTGCTTCGGGACGGATCAGCGAGCCGCCGTAGGGAATACCCTTGCCGGTCAGAACGCCCGTGAACTCGTCGCGCAGTCTCTTGTACTGACCGAAGAGGTAGCCGATCTCTCTTGCGCCGACACCGATGTCACCTGCGGGAACGTCGGTATCCGGACCGATGTACTTCTGAAGCTCGGTCATAAAGCTCTGGCAGAAGCGCATGACCTCAGCGTCGGACTTGCCCTGCGGGTCGAAGTCGGAGCCGCCCTTACCGCCGCCCATGGGGAGCGAGGTCAGGGAGTTTTTAAAGGTCTGCTCAAAGCCGAGGAACTTAATGGTATCCTCCTTTACGGAAGGATGGAAGCGCAGACCACCCTTGTAAGGACCGATCGCGCTGTTGAACTGAATGCGGAAGCCGCGGTTGACACGAACGACACCCTTGTCATCGACCCACGGAACGCGGAACTTGATGATGCGCTCAGGCTCAACGATTCTCTCCATAACGCCTGCCGTGATGTATTCGGGATGCTTCTCGATAACGGGCTCGATGGTGCTGAGCACCTCCTCAACCGTCTGGTGGAAAAGCGACTCGCCGGGGTTGCGTGCGATGACCTCTTCCATCAGGTCCGTCAATGCTTGGTTCTTGAATTGCATAATTGCCTCCAAAATAATAAATTTCCGAAAGTGAACTTTCGCTACTAAATCACAATTATTGTAGCATCAAGTCGGCATTTTGTCAATATTTTTCACCAATTTTTTTGCCCCTTGTGCAAGATTATTCTAAAAAACTTGCAAAAAAAGAGCGCTCCGACGGAGCGCTCCTATATGAAAAGTCACGCGGAAAAACCGGTGACGGGAAAGGATTGAAGGAGCCTTGCTTTACTCATAAGACTCATCCTCCTTTCAGTGTATATACAGTATAGCAGATCTTTTCGGCTTTGTAAAGAGGATTTTACAAAATATTCTCTAAATATTGACAAAATGGGTATAAATTGTATATAATAAGGGTTGTACTATGATTATAAAAAGGACGCTGCGGCAGGGGGCACCCGCCGATTGCTCCATCCCTTTCAAATAACGTTATCATCAGGGGAAGCTATGTTCAAAAAGAAAAACGAAACAATTGCGGCAGACGGCACGAAGCAGGCGGCAAAAAACACCTTCCTTCTGTACCTGATGACGATCGCCAAGCTAATCTTTCCGCTGTTCACCCTGCCGTATCTGACGCGCGTGCTGACGACCGACTCCTACGGTGCTGTGACCTACGTCAAGTCCTACGTCTCCTACGTTCAGCTCTTCGTTGACTTCGGCTTTATCCTCTCCGCCGTGTCGGATATCATCCGTGCGGGGGATGATAAAAGGAAGATCGGCTACATCACGGGGCACGTCATCCTTGCGAAGCTCTTGATCGGACTTGCCTGGCTCGGCATTTCCTTCGGCGTGATCTACGCCGTGCCGATCCTTCGCGCCTATAAGCTCTATACCATGCTCTCGGTCGTCGGTGCGGTCCTGACCGCCCTGCTTGCCGATTTTCTCTTCCGCGGTATTGAAAAAATGCACGTCGTCACCGTTCTGTTCGTGACGATGCGCGGTATCGCCACGGCGCTGACCTTCGTCTTCGTCCACGGGGACGGCGATCTTTTGTGGATCCCGATCCTTGAGATTGTCGGCGTGCTTGCCGCCGTTTCCGTCTCCTTCATCTTCATCGCGCAGTATAAGATTCCGATCCGCATCTGCAGCCTGCGCGTGGCGTTTCGGATGATCAGGACCTCCTTCATCTACTTTGCCTCCAACATCGCTACCACCGCCTTCGGCGCGCTCAATACCTTCCTCATCGGTATCTTTATTCTCGACAGTGAGCAGATTGCCTTCTGGGGTGTCGCCATGCAGCTGATTACCGCCGTGCAAAACCTCTACGCCCCGATCATAAACGGCATCTACCCGCAAATGATCCGCTCAAAGAGTGCGAAGCTGATCCGCAACGTCCTGCTCCTCTTTATGCCCATCGTGCTGCTTGGGTGTCTGTTCTGCTTCTTTGCGGCGAAATGGATCCTTCTCATCGTTGGCGGCGCAAAATATATTGCCGCTGTTCCCATCTTCCGCTATTTGTTGCCGATTTTGTTTTTCTCCTTCCCGGGAATGCTCTTCGGTTGGCCGACCCTCGGTGCCATCGGACACGAAAAGCAGGTGACCGTCACCACGGTCACCACCGCCGCCATTCAGGTCCTCGGACTCTTCCTTCTGATCCTCTTTGGACAGTTCACGCTCATCAACATTGCCCTTTTGCGCGGGGCGACCGAGCTGTTTATGCTTTTGTTCCGTATGGGTCTTTTGATCCGCAACCGACGGTTGCTCAACTAAAAAAGCTGTTGCAATTCTGCAACAGCTTTTTTATTAGCTCAACGGATTCCCTGAAACGAAACCGCCGATGAGGATCGCCGCGATCGCGATCGGCGCGACGTATTTGATCAGATAGGTGTATACCTTCGCGATTTTGAATTTTGAGCCGTCCGCCTCAAGCTCCGCGATTGCACACGCGGGCGGTGCGGTCAACACCTTGCCAACCTTTTTCCAAAAGCTCTTGAAGGTCAGCGGTGTCTTACCGTCGGAGGTAAGTGCCGCACGGCGCGGCCGCCAGATCCAACCGATGAAGATACAGGTTCCAAGCGCGCAAAGCGGGATCATCAGCTGATCGGTCAAAAGCTCCATAAAGTCGCCGAAGCTCGGCGTGGAAAAATAGTTCTTGAAATCAAACCAGACACCCTTGATGCTGTACGCCGCCTGCGAGAGGGTGTAGAGGCAACCGATGAGAAACATCACCGAGCAAAGCACGACCGCCGTGCTCTTGCGCTTCCAGCCGAAGCGCTCGGTCAGGAAGGCAATGACGCTCTCGATGATCGAGATGCAGGAGGTCAGTGCCGCGAAGAGAAGAAGCAGATAGAAGAGTGCACCGAAGAAGCGGCCGCCGGGCATCGCCTGAAAGACGGTCGCCAGCGAAACGAAGGCAAAGCCGCCGCCCTTGCCGACCTCACCGCCCGTTGCCAGCACGGCAGGCACGATGATGAAGCCCGCCATCGTTGCAACGACGGTGTCCATCACGCAGATAATGACGGTGTTCTTCGTGATGTTTTCCTTCTTTGGAAGATAGGAGCCGTAGGTGATCATGATCGCCATACCGAGGCTGAGCGAGTAAAACGCCTGCCCGAGCGCGATCAGCACCGTGTGGAAGGTGACCTTGCTGAAATCGGGGGTCAGCATAAAACGCAGTCCCTCGCTCGCTCCCTCCATCGTCACCGAGCGGATTAGAAGGATGACGAGAAGCAAAAAGAGTGCGGGCATACCGATCTTGTTGAACTTCTCAATACCGCCGTTGACGCCGAGGATAATGATCACACAGCACGCCGCCACAAAAAGAAAGGCGAAGAGAAGCGCGACCCACGGGAAATGCGTCGCACCCGTCGCGGCGTCAAGCCCCAGCATATCGTAGAAGTACGAGGTGGGGTCGGCGTAGACCTTCGGTGCCTCGGTGGCGTAAGAGAAGATGTAGCGAAGCACCCAGCCGCCCACGTGCGCGTAGTAGCACGCGATGATGAAGGATACAAGAACGCCGATATATCCGATGAAGGAATATTTGCGGCTGTACGTGCCGAATGCGTCCACCGCGTTTTTCTGCGTCGCGCGTCCGAGCGAGAATTCCGAGATCAGAAGCGGAAGACCGATAAACAGCACGATCCCGAAATAAATGAGGATAAACGCCGCACCGCCGCCCTCGTAAGCCTTTCCGGGAAATTTCCATATGTTGCCGAGCCCGACCGCCGAGCCCGCCGCCGCCATGATGAAGCCGATCTTACTGCCCCACTGCGCGCGTTTTTTCTGTTCGTTCATAAAAAGCTCCTTTTTCTGCAAAGATGTCTTAAAAATATCTCCTTTATTATACAATTTTTTTGTCGCCGCGTAAAGGGGTTTTTGAAAATTTAAGAAAAAAGACCGCTTTGCGGTCTTTTTTCTCTCTTAAATTTTGGCTGACAGACACTGAACGACTGCCTTTTTGTATCGTTTTCTACCGAAATACCGTCAGCGGCATGGGGCAGGAAGAAATAGTCACCCTTCTTCAAATTGCGGGAATACCCCGTGCCCGCCACGCCACCGGGCAATTTATTGCTTGATCTTCAAAATCCTCCGCAAAAGCTCGGCAAGCGGCAGGATGAGAAGCCCTGTGGCAAGGTTTGCGACAGCGTGCAAAAGATCAAAAGGGATCCCCGTGGCGATCCACGCAAGCATCGCGCGGAAATCAAGCCCGAACATGAGTGCCTGTGCGGGCGCGTAGAGTGTGCCGTACAAAAGACCGTGAAGGGCACAGATCGCGGGATAGACGACCGCCGCGACCCTTCGCGGCATTTGCCGCGGCAAGAGCATCGCAACGCCCCAGAGGATCAGCCATAGGTAAAGATACGGCACCCACCAGAGGTTAAAACCGCCGTAAAGCCCCGTCAGAAACACGTTGATATAGATCGGGATCAGTGCCTTCGCTCGGAAAACGACGGTAAAAAGAACCGTGAACATCCCGAGCAGGTGGATGTTCGGTAACAGCTCCATCAAAAGCTTCGAACAAAACATCAGGGTTCCGAGCATTGCAAAGACTGCCATCTCAGTAAGCGTCAAGTGGCGCTTTTGTAAACCGCGCTTTACATTATTTTGTATAGACAAAGGAATACCTTTCTCCGCCGTCAACGGTCGCGTCGTCAGCACCGTAGCTCGTCATCTCGCCGTCCTTGCAAAGCATCCACCAGCTCTGATCGATTGAAAAGTCGGCAGTGATGCCGTTGACCGTCGTGTAAAGCCCGTTCTCGCCTACGAGCAGATCATGCTCTTTCATCGCGTCGGCAAGGTTGTCCTCGTCGGTCTTTATGGTGAGGACGATCGACGCATCGCCCGCCTCGACCGTGACCTCTACGGTCTTCTCACCGTCCCCAAGCGTGCAGTCGCGGCGATAGGTCGCATTTTCCCAAAGTCCCTCTGCCGCAACGTCGTTGCAGGCGAGAAGAGAGGCGCAGGTAAAGAGCATTAAGACGGCAAGCAAAAGTGCGAAAATTTTCGTTTTCATTGATCTTCTTCCTTTCGTTTTGAAAAATCAAAAGGATAAAGTAAAAGCCCCCTCCGTTCGGAGCGGGCGCACGAAAAGGATACCCTGCCGTATCCTGCCGCACCCCTCTCCCTTGCCCAAGAGGTATTTTACGCGTCACGTCCCGATCGGCATTCCGACTTCCTTGCGGTTACGGTAATGGCTGTTGTCGCGGATTTGCACCGCGTTTCCCGATCCCCGAAATTGCCGTCACGCAGCAATTCCGACAAAGCGCCGATGGCGCTATGAGTCGTGTTTATTCTTTTGCACTCCCATTATAACACAAAAAAACAAGAATGCAACAGTTTTGTTGGTTTTATTTTTTGGGCGCAACTCCGAATTTGTTCTGCAGTGACTCAATGCGTAATAAAGCTTGACGACAAAGTGAAGCAGACCGCATTGTCACCCGCCAGACGAATGGCGCTTTCGCCCTCGGCAAGATACAGATAGGTCACGTCCATCGTCGTATATGCGGGTGCGGAGAGCTTGCTGAACGGACTCTTAGAGGATGCTGTCATTCCACTCTGCTCGCTGAATACATTATGCGGAAGTAAAAAGCGTCTTATTTACATAATTCGGTGTAGATGTGCTCGGCATCAGCGCACACGCGCGCCGCCTCCTCATCGGTGAAGGTGCGGAGTGCTTTCCTCGTAGGGCAACCCCAGATGTTGAAGTAACGGGGGCCGATCCACTCACGCGCGGTGTGCGACTCAAAAAGCCCCGAAAGGATCGAGAGGCACGCCTTTCGCGGCCGCATGAAAATGACCTTCATCGGGTGCTTGATCAGTGCAAAGACGAGCTTCGGATAATGCGCCGTGATGTTGGTGAAGGTGATGCCGGGGTGTGTCACGGCAACCCCGCCGTGCTCTACCTCTGCAAGCAGGGCAATCATCAGCTGCCGCTTTGCGTTGCCGTAAACGAGGCTTGCCTTTTTGCGCGTGCGGAAATCGATATCCGTGGGATCGGTCCTCGAATAATCGTGTGCGATACTGCCGACGGCAACCACCCTGCCGCCCCGCGCGCGGAGCATCGGCAGAAGCCGCCGCGCGAGGTAATAGGGCGCGACGAAGTTGATCTGGTAAACGTTATCGTAGCCCGTGTCACAGACGCACCGCGGAATGCTGTACGCCCCCGCGTTCAGGATCAGATAGTCGATCGGCAGGGTGAGCAGCTCCTCCGCCGCACGCTTCACACTCTCCATATCAGTCAGATCGACCGTGATATGCCTCACCGACAGCGCAGGAAAGTCAGCACGCAGTCGCTCTGCGAGTGCCCTTGACCTTTGCAGATTTCGGTCCAGCAGAACGAGCGACGCGCCAAGGCTCACCAAATGGCGGCACAGAACGCTCCCAAGCCCGCCCGTCGCGCCGCTGATCGCAACCGTCCTGCCCGCCAGCGAGTGCGTGTGTTTTTGGATCCAGCTTGCAATGCTCATATTCCGTCCCCCTTTGCTTTCTTGATGACAGTATAACAAATATCGCGTACAAATGCAAGAGAAGCGTTAGTGACAATGGAAAACGAATGAAATTTCGTTTATAATTAAATAATAGTAGAAAAATAAAAAAAGCAAACGGAGAGCGAAATGAAACGAGAATTAAGTACGACGCATTTACAGGAATTTGAAGCACATTTGCTTTGCGAGGAGAGGAGCACAGCGACGGTCGGGAAGTATTTGCACGATCTGCGGGTGTTTTACGGCTTTATGGAGAACAGAGAGCTGACGAAGTCGGAGACGCTTGCGTACAAAAAGAGTCTTTTGATCAGGTACGCGGTCACGAGTGCGAATTCTATGATCGCGGCGGTCAACGCCTTTTTCCGATTTTGCGGATGGTACGACCTTTGCGTCAAGCAGTATAAGATACAAAGAGCGGCATTTTGCCCCGAAGAGAGGGAACTGACGCGGGCGGAGTTTTTACGGCTGACCGCGACCGCAAAGCGACACGGGAACAGACGGCTCAATTTGATCCTCCAAACGATCTGCGGCAGTGGGATCAGAGTGAGCGAGCTGCGGTATATCACGGTGGACGCGGTGCGGCGCGGGGAGGCGTTCGTCAATTGCAAGGGCAAAAACCGCCGTGTTTTTATCGTGACCGAGCTGCGGAAAAGGCTGTTACAATATATAAAGGAAGAAAAGCTGAAGGAGGGCGCGGTATTCGTGACGAAAAACGGAAAGCCCGTCAGCCGTCACAATATATGGCGCGATATGAAGGGATTGTGCGATGAGGCAGGCGTCCCGCGAGAAAAGGTGTTCCCGCACAATTTGCGCCATCTGTTCGCGCGTACCTTTTACGGACTTGAAAAGGATATTGCCAAGCTTGCGGATTTACTCGGGCACGCAAGCATCAATACGACTCGCATCTATATCGTTACGACGGCAAGCGAGCACCGACGGAAGATGGAAAATATGCACCTCATTCAATAAAAAAAGACCGACTCTCGTCGATCTCAGCACATAACGTCTGTTACGTATTCAAGTATCGTCATGAACAACCGAATCAAGAAGCGTTCGGTTTTTCAATTATAGCATGTAGAGCCTTATTTTGCAATAGTTTTTTTACATAAAATTTTATTTTTCAAAAGTGCGGATTTTAGGCATAACGACAAAGCCTTTTTTTCCGTTTTTTTCGAAAAACGGAGAAAAAAGGCTTTTTTGCTGTTCTGTTTTTTGTATTTGAAGCGCAGAGAAACAAAAAGATCAATCACAAAGCAACATAACAGACGTTATGTTGCTTTGTTTTTCTTTAAAAGATTCGGGGGTGACGGCATGAAAGACAGCGACGAACTGCTAACGACTCTCCTTCTGCTCTTTTTTGCTCTGATTTCACTTCTTCTTGCCTTTGCGGTGCTTTTGCTTTACGCTTGGTTATGATATGTGGAAAATGCGCTTTGAAGGGGGGACGCCTTGCATGAATGAAAAAATGAAAAAAATATGGATGCTCAGCAAAAGGATCGGCGCTTGGGCGTTTGTTTTGTTTGCTGTATGCGTAATGTTTCTTACCGTGTTTACGGCAACCACGGTTGACAGAAACGATCGTGGTATGCTTGGCGCAAGGTTTTACGTTGTGAAAAGCGATTCTATGTCGGCAACACATTTTAAAGCAGGAGATCTGATTATTACTAAGCCCGTTGATCCCGAAACGCTGAAGGAGGGAGACGTCATTACCTTTCTGTCGCAGGCTCCCGACAGCTTCGGAGAAACGGTCACGCATAGGATCCGAAGCGAGACGACCGATGAAAAGGGAAGGCCTGCGTTCATAACCTACGGTACGACCACAGGAAAGGATGACGAGGTCGCCGTGTCCTATGACTGTATCCTTGGCAAATATCAGGGGAGGATACCGGGCATCGGCAGGCTTTGCCTGTTTCTCAAAACGACGCCGGGATATGTTTTCTGTGTGCTGATCCCATTCTTGTTGCTGATCCTTCCGCAGGGCTATCAATGCTACCGCTTGTTTTGTCAATACAAAGCCGAGCGCAGGGCGTTGTCTGAGGAAAAGACCGAGACGGACGAGGATGACGCTTCGGATACGCAATAATTCGTTGTATCGCGAAAAACGCTTTACATAGTTAGTCGAACAAAAATATACCAAGAAGGAGGTAATGAAAATGACTAACAAAAAATCAACAAAGCGCACACTCCTTTCAAGCGTCATAGCATTGTTGCTTTGCACGGTTATGCTGCTTGGAACGACGTTTGCGTGGTTCACGGATTCGGTAACGAACGGCGTGAATCAGATCGTAGCCGGTAATCTTGACGTGGAGCTTTGGCATAGCACGTATACAGAATCGGCAGGTGCATCCCAATGGGGTGTTGGCTTCGGTTATCAGGAGACGGCAGGTGAGCAGGTCGGTACCGACACCTTGCTTTTCCTGAATCAGGACGGCGAGCCGATCCTCTGGGAGCCCGGCACGACGGCAGTCGAAAACTTCCGCGTTAAAAACGTTGGAAGTCTGGCACTCAAGTTTATGTTCAAGATCGAGATCATCGGTGCAACCGAGACGCCCGACGGAAAGGATCTGACCGATATTCTCTCGCTTTACATCGACGAGATCAATTGGGAGGAGAACGGCGTTCCGGTGGGAACCGAGATCGTCAGTGGAGAAAAGCTTGGCGATGGGTACGTATTTGAGGGTGAGCTTCTTGCGGGCGAGAATTACGATTTCTGGGTAGGGCTTGAATGGGAGTCCTCTGACGTTGATAACGAGTTCAACGTTCCCGGCGGTCTGCAGCTACAGCTCGGTGTTACGCTGTTGGCTACGCAGCTTTCCTATGAAAAGGACGACTACAACGGAAACGGTTACGATGCCAACGCGCAGTATCCGACGGTTGACTATTGGGACGGAACGGCAGACGTATCCTGGTATATCGAGAATCCTACGGCAGATACCTACATCCTCAACAGCGCAGAGGATCTTGCAGGTCTGGCGGCACTGCTGAACGGATCTGTTGCACTCCCCGAGAACGCAGGCATTCCCTTGCCCGGAAATTTCGAGGGCAAGACCTTCAAGCTTGAGAGCAACATTGATCTTTATTCGGTAGATGCTCTTACCGGTGAGCCCGTCAGCTTTGCACCGATTGGCGGAAACGGTGATGATAACGCCTTCTCGGGAACCTTTGACGGTCAGGGACATACCATCAGCGGTCTGTATCAGTCCGGCTGGGCATTTGGATACGAGTGGGGCTCCTACGGTTCTGTCGGACTGTTTGGTGAGCTGAAGGATGCAACGGTCAAAAACGTGACGATCAGCGGCGCTGAGTCCTTGGTCGAGGGCGGCGATGTCGGCGGTGTTGCCGGTAGTGCAAGCGGCAATTGCGTATTCGAAAACGTTACCGTCGAGAACAGTGTATTTGCTACCTATAACAACGGAAACGGCGGCCTGATCGGTTGGTCGGGCGAAGGCAGCTACACCTTCAAAGACATCAAAATTGCAGAGAACGTCGTTCTTGCAGGTCTTTGGGGCTCGTTTGACAGCTCCATTGGCGGTGTAGTCGGTCAGGCTGAGCCCGGTGCTTCTTATCATTTCGAGAACGTGGAGGTGGCTTGCCGCCTTGACGTTTACAATGACGTTACGGCATCCTACGATTACTACAATTACCGTATGTGCGGTATGCTGATTGGCCGTATGGAGGAGACTGTCAACATCGACGGCGCCAACTATCCCGACGTCACGAAATACGATATCGTTTGTGATAACGTAACCGTCACCTACGGTGAATGGGCAAATTACCATTATTGCCGTGCAGCAGGCGCAAGAGGTGTCCGCGTTGAGGCGGGATATTCGTACGGCGGTATCGCTGAGGATTACGATCACTCGAACTGCACGGTACATCACCTTGAGCTGATCGAATTCGACCAGATCTTCGGTGGCGATCAGTTTGGCGTTAAGGGCCTTCCCGCATACGAGGGGGTAGAGGTTATCTACAACAATAAATAATGCAGAAAAAAGGAAGGGCAGGTTTCAATGAAGCAATACGATCCAAAAAAGCCGTGGGATACGGCGCTTGCCCGTCTCCTTTTGACCGCCGTTTTTTGCCTTCTGCTATGTGCCGCTTGCGTTTCTTCTGCCACCTTTGCGTGGTTTTCGGATGGGGTCAACGGCATCAGCGGACAGATGAAAACGTCGGGTGAGTGCCGGATTTCCGCTCTGATCCGCAAAAATGACACCGAGTTCATAACGGTGACGATCGCCGAAAACGAAAGAATCTTGCAATGCGAGGGTACGTATACCGTAACGCTCACGCTCCCAAGAGGGAGCGCATCAGGCTATCTCGTCATCCGTGCGGGCGATCGGGAATACTATTCGGAGATCCTGCAAAGCAACGACACAAACGATCAGACAATTTGCTTTACACTAAACGTCAGCACGGTGCAACCGCTCACTTTTTCGGTGCGATGGGGCACACATTCCGATAGCTGCCACATCAAAAACGAAGGAAAGATCAGCATAGAATAAAAAAACCGAATTCGCCCGTTGGCGAATTCGGTTTTTTTATTATTTTATTATACAGGGATATTTTATACCCCGTCGTGCCTGCGTCAAGTCCTGCAATCGTTTTCATAAGCAGCTCGCTTTTTGATTCCGTTAAATCGATTATAGCATACCATTTTTATAATATTTATAATATATGGAAGAAAAAAATTTCGTTTTTTAATGCGAAGAATTAAAAAACGCCCGATTGTAGAGCCGTCGGGAAGCTTTTATCCAAGGGATATAGGATCATGAAGAACCAGGGTAAAGGATTTGGTCTCGTCGCGACACCGCAAAGCCGAGGTTTGGATTTCGGCTTTGCTACGCTCCTCGGTCAGTCGCGGCTCTGAACAGTCCCCCGGACTGTTCATTCACTACCGCTCCGCTTCAAGTCCTTTTACCCGCACCGTTTGAATAAAAAAAGCAGTTCTTTTGAACTGCTCTTTTTTGGTGCGGGTAAAAGGACTTGAACCTTCACGAAGTTGCCCCCACTAGAACCTGAATCTAGCGCGTCTGCCAATTCCGCCATACCCGCGTAGCTCCTTTCGGAACATTGCTATCTTACCACACTGCGGCGGCTTTGTCAAGCCCTTTTGCGAAAAAAACTTTATATTTTCTGTGTGGAGTGTTGCGCGGACAGCCATAATACAGTTTTTGTATACTATGGTATATAAATTCACTTTAGGGCTTTACAAACCTAAATAAATATGATATAATGACTACATGTTTTTATTTTATGGTAAAAGGAGCTTAAAATGACGGGGAATCAGGTGCAGATGCTGATCGCAATGATCGTTTATATGGCGGCGGTCATCGGAATTGGCGTGTATTATTACAAAAGAGCAAACAAAAGCTCGGAAAACTACTTTTTGGGGGGACGCTCGTTCGGTCCGTGGGTGACGGCAATGAGTGCCGAAGCATCGGATATGAGCGGATGGCTCCTGATGGGACTGCCCGGCGTTGCCTATTGGTGCGGTCTTGCTGATGCCTTCTGGACGGCACTCGGACTTGCTATCGGTACTTACTTCAACTGGCTGATCGTTTCGAAGCGTCTGCGCCGTTACAGTGTGCGCGCAAATAACGCCATCACGCTTCCCGAATTCTTCTCCAACCGCTTCCGCGAGAAGAACAAGATCATTCTGTCGATCGCGGCGGTCTTTATCCTGATCTTCTTTACGGTTTACGCGGCAAGCTGCTTCGTGACCTGCGGCAAGCTCTTCTCGACTCTGTTCGGTGCGCCCTATTGGGCAATGATGCTGATCGGCGCGCTCTTCGTTCTGGCATATACCTTGATCGGCGGCTTCCTGGCTGAGAGTGCGTCCGACTTTATGCAGAGCATCGTGATGATCGTGGCACTTGCCGTGATCGTGATCATCAGCACGGTGTCGGCAGGCGGCATCGGTTCCGTAATCAATAATGCGAAGGAAATCCCCGGATTCCTTGAATTCTTCGGTATGGCGAACCCCACGACGGTGGACGGCGTCCAGCAAACGCTTGCAGGTAAGCCCGTATTCGGTGCGGCGAAGGATTATTCGATCCTTTCGGTCTTCTCGATGCTTGCATGGGGTCTTGGTTACTTCGGTATGCCGCAGGTGCTGCTTCGCTTTATGGCGATCCGCAAGGAGAGCGAGCTGAAGCTGTCCCGCCGTATTGCAATGGTGTGGGTCGTGATCTCGCTTACCGTTGCCGTGTTCATCGGTATCGCGGGTCGTCAGATCTATCCGACCGCCTTCCTTACCAACGGCGATGCGGAGAATATCTTCATCCTTCTGGCACAGTCCTCTCTGCCTGCGATCCTTGCGGGTCTCGTTATGGCAGGTATCCTTGCGGCGACGATTAGCTCGTCTGACTCCTATCTTCTCATTGCGGCGTCTTCGGTGTCGAAGAACATCTTCCAGGGAATCGCGAAGAAGAACGCAAGCGACAAGCAGGTCATGTGGGTCTCGCGAATCACTCTGCTTACGATCGCTGTGATCGCGGCACTGATCGCGCTTGACGAGGACAGCGTGATCTTCAGCATCGTATCCTTCGCTTGGGCAGGCTTTGGCGCGACCTTCGGACCGCTGATGATTTTCTCTCTGTTCTGGAAGCGCACCACGCGTGCAGGCGCGATCGCAGGTATGCTCGGCGGCGGCGGTATGGTCTTTCTTTGGAAGTTTGCCATTGCAAGACTTGGCGGCGCGTTCGCGATCTACGAGCTGCTTCCCGCCTTTATCTTCTCGGCGATTTTAATCGTTTGTGTATCGCTTCTGACGAAGAAACCCTCCGCTGAGGTCGAGGCCGACTTCGACGCGGTAGTGACGGGCGATCTTGAGGGCGCTGCGGAATAATCGACTTACACATAAAAAAGAACCAAACGTGTTTGCGTTTGGTTCTTTTTTTCGCCGAATAGCGTCTGGAATTCGGTCTTTAAGAACGTGGATAACTTCTCGATATGCACGGTGCCGCAGGCGGCAAAGGAAAGAAGGATATAAAGGATCAGGGCGAGTGAAAGAATTCGTTTCGCAACACCGTTCTCCCTTTGATTTATCGGATCATACCGACAACGTTATATTCCCAATTGCGCTTGGTGTGGATCAGTGCATCATTTTGCTTTTCCTCTGCGTTTACCGTGACGTCGCCGATCTTTGCATCGATCAGATCCTGATAGATAAAGGAAGAAAAGACCGATGCAAAGGATGGGAAGGATTTGTCACCGCCAAACCAATAGTTCGACGGGTCGGCGTAGGCATTTTCCTCAAGGGGACAGCGGTAGAAGAAATAACTCCCCTCGTCGGTTACCACCTCGGTCGCTTTGCCGACCTCAAGCGAGCGGATGGTGGAGAGGATTTCCGCATTTTTGAGTCGGGAGGCCTCCGCATCCTCGCCGTCCTTGTCGTAAATGACGTAGGATGCGCCCGAGAAGAGGTAGGCACCGTCGCCGTAGACGGTCGTCATATTCGCCTCGCCGTCGTAGTTTTCGATAAAGAGGTCGAATTGATTTTCATCAACGGTGGGCAGTGCGTCGCGCATGATGTGGCGTGCAGCGTTGTTCGTCTGATCGTTTGAGATAAAGACCTGCTTGAAACGAACGTAGTTGCCGTTGTAGAAGCGTTCGGCATCCTCGCGCAGGCTTGCGTCAAACGCGCCCGAAAGGTCGTAGCCGAAAACCTTATAATAGTAGGCAATGTATTTGTATTCGTAGAGGGCGACGGCGCGCACGTCCTTTTCATTTGCGCCGTAGCTTTGCTTGAGATGCTCCTTCACTGCCTTTTTATCGTTGCCGTAGATCTCGCTGACCCAGCTTAGGATCTCGTCGGTCTCCTCCTCGGTCAGCTTGTAGCCCGATTTGTCGAAGAGGGCGGCGGCAACGATGCGCTGTTTGATTTGGCGGTCGATCTGATCCGTATAGTAGGAGAGGTAGGTTTCGTCACCGTAGGCGGTGTTCCAGCCCGACGGCGTATCGAGAAAGCCCGCCTTTTCGTCATATTTTACATTTGACGATTTGTAACAGCCGAGCCAATAGGAATAGGTGTTCGCATCCACGCGGACGTTTTCATAGGTGAAGACCGTCGGCGCGCGGAAAAGAAAATAACAGAGCGTTCCGACCGCACCGCCGATCACAAGAATCGCGGCAACGATGATTGCGATCAGTCGGTAGGGGATCCTTTTGCCTTTCGGCGCGGGTTTTGTCGCTCCGACGACTCTTTTCTTGGTTGCTTTCATTCATTTTCTCCTTCGGCTTTCGCAAGCTCGTATTTTTTGAGCAGGTCGAGTGCCGTGCTCAGCACGTCAGCCCCGCTGCGAAGTCGCCGTGCGACGTAGGGGGTGCGCAGGGTCGAAACAAGGCGCAGATCACGCTCCGTGAGAAAAACGCGCGACCATGCGGTCAGATCGATCTCAGCGGGGATGAAGCGCAGCTCACCGTTTTTGACCTCAACGCGTGAGAATTCCAGGGCGGCGGCGCGCGCACGGATCACGGCGATCGAGAGAAGACGCTCTGTGACGCGCGGCACCTCGCCAAAGCGGTCGGACAGCTCGTCGAATACATCGTCCCTATCCTCCTCGTTTCGGATAAGGGATATTTTCTTATACATCTCCATACGCAGCGAGAGGGCGGGGACATAGCGCTCGGGAATATGCGCGTCGACGCCGAGGTCAACGCTCGATTCAAAGACGGGCTTGGGCTTTTCACCCCGCTCCTCCAGCACTGCTTCGTTCAAAAGGCGGATGTAGAGATCATAGCCGACAGCATCAATATGACCGTGCTGCTCCGCGCCGAGCAGATTGCCCGCGCCGCGAATCTCAAGGTCTCGCAGGGCGATGCGGAAGCCCGCGCCAAACTCGGCGTACTCCTTGATTGCCGACAGTCGGCGGCGCGAGATCTCCGAAAGGGTCTTGTCGGGCTTATAGGTGAAGTAGGCGTATGCCTGCCTTGTGCCGCGCCCGACGCGCCCACGCAGCTGATGCAGCTGAGAAAGCCCCATTCGGTCGGCGTTTTCGATAATAAGGGTGTTGGCGTTCGGCAGGTCGACACCGGTCTCAATGATAGTCGTGCAGACCAGAACGTCAATGTCGCCGCTGACAAGCTCGCCCCAGATGCGCTCGATCTCATCTTTATCCATCTTGCCGTTTGCGATGGCAACGCGTGCCTCGGGGATCTCGGCAAGGATGCGCGAGGCGGGAAGCTCCATAGAGTCGGTGCGATTGTAGAGATATAGCACCTGACCGCCGCGGCGCAGCTCCTTACGGATCGCCTCCATCACGACGGCATCGCTATGCTGGGTGACGAAGGTCTGGACGGGGTGGCGGTCACCCGGTGCTTCATCGAGGATCGAGAGATCGCGGATGCCGTTCATTGCCATATTCAGCGTACGCGGAATCGGGGTGGCGGTCAGGGTCAGAATGTCAACGTTTGTTGACATTTTCTTCAGCTTTTCCTTTTGCCCGACACCGAAGCGTTGCTCCTCATCCACGATGAGAAGGCCGAGGTCGCGGAAGGCGACACTGCTACCGAGCAGGGCGTGCGTGCCGATGATGATATCGATCTCGCCGCGCGAAAGTCGGCGCAGGATCGCCGCACGCTCCTTTGGCGTGCGGAAGCGCGAGAGCATTTCAATGTTGACAGGATAACCGCGCATACGCGAAAGACAGGTTTGGTAATGCTGCATCGCGAGGATCGTAGTCGGCACGAGGATGGCGACCTGTTTACCAGCGACGACCGCCTTAAAGGCGGCGCGGAGCGCGACCTCGGTTTTGCCAAAGCCAACGTCGCCACACAGAAGGCGGTCCATCGGCACAGCCTTTTCCATATCAGCGAAGATCTCGGCGACCGCGTCGAGCTGCGGCTCGGTCTCCTCGTATTCAAAGGCGTTTGCGAATTCACGCTCGTAGTCGCAGGTTGCAGGATAAGCGAAGCCTGCGCGGCGTTGACGCTCGGCGTACAGAGCAATCAGCTCCTTTGCCATATCCTTTGCCGCCGCCTCTGCGCGCGATTTTGATTTTTGCCAATCGGTGCCGCCGAAGCGAGAGAGCTTAACCTTGCTGTCCTCGCCGCCGCCACCAATGTATTTTGAAATGTTTTCAAGCTGGTCGGCAGGCAGAAAGAGCTTGTCGGTGCCTGCGTAGCGGATGGTGATATAGTCGCGTGAGATACCGTCGACAGTCAGCTTTTCCATTCCCGAAAACTGACCGATGCCGTGAATGGTGTGTACGACGTAATCGCCGACCGAGAGGTCTGCGTAGGAGAGAATCTTATCACCCGCGTTCTTATGCCTCGGACGGGTGCGCTTGCGCCCCTTTTTGACAGCCCCCGCATCCTCCTCAGCACGGGTGGATAGCACGGCAACGCGCGCCGCGGGGAGCTCAAAGCCCGCAATGCCCGTGGTTGCCGTGACGATCACGCGCCCCTCTGTCGGCTCCTCGCGCTCGGAGAGTGCGGTGATCCCCTCGTCGGTCAGCGCGGCGATCATCGAGGTGACCTCGGCTTGATTGTTCACACAAAGAACGACGCGGTAGCGGCTTTGCATCAGTTGCTTCAAATCGGATAAAAGCAAACTAAAGTTAACACCGTAGGAGGGGGCGCGACGGCAACGGAAGCCAAAGAGCCCCGCCATCCGCATCCCGACGAAACCACCCGAGAAGGTATTGGCGTAGACGGTTACGCGTTTCTTTAAGAGCGTGTCAAGCTCCGAGCGCTTGGCAGAGAAGGCGGCGTGCTTTGCAAGCAGAAAGCCTTCCTCCGTCAGCACGCGTACGTCCTCGGCAAGCAGCTTTTGCGCAGCATCGAGCTTTTCGGTGATCGCATCGCTCTCACGCAAAAGAATGAGTGCGTGCGGATCAAGATAGTCAAAGAGCGTCGCTTTCGGATAGATCAAGGAGAGGTAACGGTCGGCGAAGGGTAATTCGTCGCCGTCAAGCAGGGCAAGCTCGCCCCGCAGGTCCTCGATCGCGACCTCGTTTTTTGCGATTTTCAGCGCCGCTTCGATCGCGCGGCGGATCGCCGTGCGTGCCTCGTTGCTCGGCAATACCTCACGCGCGGGCAAAAGAGACAGAAGAGCGCAGTTTTCAACGACGCGCTGGGTCAGCGGGTCGAAGTAGCCCATACGGTCGATCTCGTTGCCGAACAGCTCGATACGGACGGGCGCGTCGGCGTTCGTGACCCAGACGTCGGCAATGTCGCCGCGTGTGGAGAACTGCCCCGCGCCGTCGACCATATCGACGCGGGCAAAGCCGAGAGAAATAAGGCGGTCTGCAAGCTCGCTTGGCGCGATCTCATCGCCCACGGCAAGCGAGAGCGAACGTGCGTCAAGGATATCTGGCGGTACAGTGTACTGAAGCGCGGCGGTGGCTGTGGTGACGACGGCGTCGAGCTTGTGAAAAAGCAGGTCGTGCAAGACCGCAAGCCTCTCACGGTCAATGTCGTGGGAGGCGGAAACGCTATAAAAAACAAAGGGGCGGGGCGGCAGGTGGCTTGCGCGGATGCCGGCAGACCTAAGAGCCTCCGAAAGACGCACGGCATGCTCCGGCGTGTCAGAGAGGAGAAGCGCGGGTGCGGCTTTGCCCTCCGTCAGTTCTCTTAAGAGCTCTGTGGCGAAGGCGGTGAAAGCGCCGTCGGTCAATCCGTTGATAACCGTGGGCAACGGCTTTTGCGCGTTCTTTTGCTCCTTGATACAGACGAGGGCTTGTTTGAATTCACTGTCCTGCCGAATGAGGGATGAGACGTTCATCGGGATCCTCTTATTTGGAATATTTGGTCATTGCGTCGTCGATTTTGCCGTCAAGGATCAGCGTGACGGCAGAGATCACGTTTTGAAATACGGAGTCCATCGTGTGAAGATCAGCGTCTGAAAGCCTACCGAGGACGAAGTCCGCCATATCCATCTCGGGGTGCGGCTTTCTGCCGACGCCGAGCTTGATGCGCGGAAAGCTGTCGGAGCCGAGCTGCTCGATGATATTGTTGACTCCCTTTTGCCCGCCTGCGGATCCCTTACGGCGAATACGCATCACACCGGGATCGAAGTTGACGTCGTCGCAAAGGACGAGAACACGCTCGGGCGGGAGCTTGTAAAAGTCGGCGGCGGCGCGTACCGCCTCGCCCGACAGATTCATAAAGGTCTGCGGCTTCATAAGAAGCGCGCGCACCCCGCCGATTCTGACGTCGGCGCAAAGCGCGTTGTACTTTGCCGCTTGAATGCGCGCGCCAAGCGAGTCGGCAAGGCGGTCAATGGCAAGAAAGCCCGCGTTGTGACGGGTGCCTTCGTATTTTGCACCGGGATTACCAAGTCCGACGATCAGCCACTCAACGGGTGAGGGGTCGGCGGGCTTTGATTCTATTTTGCGAAACAGGTCAAAGATGCTGCTCATTCGTTTTCAAGCTCCGAGATCCAAAGTGCAAAGGACGCGTCGCTCGGCATACGGAAATCACCGCGCGGAGAGAGCGAGACAGTGCCGACCTTCGGCCCTTCGGGCAGACAAGCACGCTTGAACTGCTGCGTGAAGAAGCGGCGAAGGAAGGTCAAAAGCCAGCGGCGAATGACCTCGGGGGAGAATTCATCCGCAAAGGCGAGCGTAGCGAGGCGCAGGATCTTTTTCGGCGAAAAGCCGTTTGATACGAAGTGATAGAGAAAGAAATCGTGCAGGGAATAGGGGCCGACCAGCTCCTCTGTGCACTGTGCGATCTTTCCGTCCTCGGGCGGTAAAAGCTCGGGGGAAACGGGTGTATCGAGAATGTCGGTAAGGATGGCGGCGAGTACGCTGTCACCCGATGACGCGGCTCGTTTTGCGGCGTGCTCAGTCAGTGCGCGTACGAGGGTTTTGGGAATGCCCGCGTTGACACCGTACATCGACATATGGTCGCCGTTGTAGGTCGCCCAGCCGAGCGCAAGCTCGGACAGGTCGCCCGTACCGATCACGAGCGCGTTTTCGGCGTTGGCGACATCCATCAGAATCTGCGTGCGCTCACGCGCCTGCGAGTTTTCGTAAACCGCATTTTTGACCGATGCATCGTGCCCGATGTCGGCAAAGTGCTGTGTGACGGCGGCGTGGATATCTACGGTGCGCAGGGTCACGCCGAGAGCCTCTGCAAGCTTTTCGGCATTGCCGCGCGTGCGTGCGGTCGTGCCGAAGCAGGGCATCGTCACCGCGGTGATCGCGGTGCGGGGAAGCGAAAGGAGATCGGTCGCGCGGACGGCGACGAGCAGGGCAAGTGTTGAGTCAAGCCCGCCCGAAAGCCCAAGCACACCGCCCGTAGCGTGTGCGCGGCTGATGCGTGCGGCAAGCCCCTGGCTCTGGATCGAGAGGATCAGCTCACAGCGCTCCTGCATAGCTGCGGGCGAGGGGAGAAAGGGATATTTTTTAACGGGTGCGGTGAGCTGAGTTTCACTCACGGGGAGCGAGAACGCGACCTCGGTATAATCGCCCGTCGGCGCAGGATAGGTGTTGCGGCGTGCGCGTGCCGAGAGAAGGTGGGAAACGTCGATCTCACCGATCAGCATCGGCTCGCTTGCAAACGCCGCCTTCTCACAGATCAGGCTTCCGTTTTCACAAAGCAGGGCGGTACCCGCAAATACGGCGTCCCCCGTGCTTTCACCAAGCCCTGCGTTTGCGTAAAGATAGGCGGCGATCGTGTGTGCCGAGAGTGCCTTGATCAGCGTGCGGCGGCGTTCGGCCTTGCCGATGATCTCGGCATCCGCGGAAAGATTCAAGATCAGGGTAGCGCCTGCTGTCGCGTGTGCCGCCGCAGGGGGCTGACAGACCCAAAGATCCTCACATAGCTCAGCGGCGACCGAAAGCGCGGGGAGGGTCTTGCACGTAAACAATTGTTTACATCCGAGAAGCACCGACGCGCCCGCATAGGTGACCGTCAGATTCTCAGCAGGGGCGGGGGTGAAGTAGCGGCATTCATCAGTGCCGAGACCGTCTGGCAGATTGCTCTTCGGCACAAGACCGAGAAGCCGTCCCTCGGCAAGCATAGCGGCACAGTTATAGAGCCGTCCGTGCACGGATACGGGCACGCCGACGGCAACGAGCATACCGCTGTCCTTCGTTGCCACCGCAAGGCTTGCAAGTGCATCCTCGGCGGCGGTGAGGAGGGAGGCGTTGAAAAAGAGATCGCCCGCCGTGTAGCCCGTAAGCGAAAGCTCGGGGAAGACCAGCACGCGTATGCCCTGCACCCGTGCATCGGCGATCGCGAGACGCATCTGCTCGGCGTTATAGTGGGGGTCGCCGACCTTCAGCGCGGGGGCGCATGCGGCAACCTTTACAAATCCGTCCTTCATTTCGTTTCATCCTCTTCACGTACAAGAATCAGCTCCCGCGCGTAGGGGAGCGATAGAATCACGTCGCACAGCGTGTGCCATTCGGCAAGCTTATGTCCGCGGCGCGCGTAGTAGATATTGATCAGCGTTTCATAATTCATCGTGACGGTGCGCAGCTGGTTGTAGGAGGAGGGGAGCAACTGGATCAGATTGTGCCAATGCGATCTTTCCTTCGTCTCAACGAATGCAAGACGCTCCCGCTCCAGATAAGCGATCAGCGAGTCGAGCTGTACCAGTGCATCCTCACTCAGACGGTCGTGGCTGAAATCGTCACGCGAAAAGGGGCTCGCGTGGATCTTATGCATCGTGCTTGTGGAGTTTGCGACGGTTGCTACCTTGTAGGTGTCGAATTCCTTCCACCAATACAGCGGTGCCGTGATGTCCATCGATACGAAGATCTGACGCAGAAATTTGCGGTGATCACTGCCTGCGGTGGCGAGGCGGCGTGCAAGAGAGAGATCGTTTTCCCCCAGCGTGAAGCTGCCGTCGGGATTAAAGACACTATCCGACTTTGCCCAGCTGTTCATCGGATTCCTCGCGCCGCGGATGGCGTTTTCAAAATTCATCACCGAAATTCTTTCAACCTTGATCATAGGAAGCTCCCTTTCTCATACAAGTTAAAAATATACATCATATATTATAGCACGCGCGTGCCCGAAAAGTCAATGTTTGGCGCGTATCTTTTCGCATTTTACGGTGTTTTTTTCGGAAAAGAAAAAATGTGAAAAAAATTAAAAAAACCTATTGACAAACAAAAACCGCTATGGTATAATAACATCCGTCGCTGACAACAGGACATATGGGAGCATAGCTCAGCTGGGAGAGCATCTGCCTTACAAGCAGAGGGTCATAGGTTCGAGCCCTATTGTTCCCACCAAACGTCTTGTCGTCAGAATTTGGCCCGGTAGCTCAGTTGGTTAGAGCGCCAGCCTGTCACGCTGGAGGTCGTGGGTTCGAGCCCCATCCGGGTCGCCAAATTTAACAACTAAATATGCCTCGGTAGCTCAGTCGGTAGAGCAAGGGACTGAAAATCCCTGTGTCGGTGGTTCGATTCCGCCCCGCGGCACCAAAAACTAATCTATGAGGCATAAGTAAATATGCTGGTGTGGCTCAATGGTAGAGCATCTGACTTGTAATCAGACGGTTGTTGGTTCGATTCCGACCACCAGCTCCATTTGGGAAGATTGCAGAGCGGCCAAATGCAACGGACTGTAAATCCGTCGACTTTCGTCTTCAGTGGTTCGAATCCACTTCTTCCCACCAAAAATTCTCGTTCTATGTAACGGGTTTTTTTATTGTAAAATTTTATTAAACATAAAAAAACATACAATAAGTTTTTACTTTATAAAACGGATTAAATATTTTGCAAAATTTTATTTATGTACAAATTAGGTACAAAAATTTAATTTTATAAATAAAAAGAATATAAAAAAAGGAAGTAACATATTTACTTCCTTTTTTGTTATACTAATTTTTTTCATCATTTTACTATGACAATAATTATATTATTAAATTAAATATCTTTATATTTCAATTAAATATTAATTCTAATTATTTTATTTATCTGCTTTA
>JAFTLE010000048.1 GCA_017452895.1 Clostridia bacterium | reverse complement strand
GATATTGTCGCACAACGACAGTGATATTGAAGGCTTGCGGCTTCAGTGATATTCTATTCGCCCTCAACTTGCGGAGCAAATATCACTCGGCGTAAGCCGAATATCACTGCGAAGCAATATCACTCGCCGAAGGCGAATAGAATTAGCGTGATACTCCGCTTGGAGTATCACGCTATGCGGTGGATTTTTTGGCCTGCCCGACACGATTCGAACGTGCGACCTCAAGAGTCGGAGTCTTGCGCGCTATCCAGCTGAGCCACGGGCAGATATATCACAGTTACATATTTTAACACAAAGTGCGGAAAAAGTAAAGGGGAAAGCAAAATTTTCTTTCGTCAAAAAACGAGCGTGACGCAGGCGGCAGACGAAAGATGCCGTCGCAGGCGGAAATAACAGCGCGGGGTGATGAGATAGCCGCCGCGATAAGGCATACACGCCGCGGGAAAGCGCATCCGCCTGCCGACGAGCGCGCGCGGAACGGTGCTGACGAAAAAGACGGTGCCGCCGTATCCGTCGGCAAGCGAGCGATAGGACTGCGTGAGTCGGTCGTCGAAAAACAGAAAGAGGACCCGTTCCCCCGCAATGCGCGGCAGCAGAGCCTCCACGGCACGGCGATTTGCGCCCGCACCCGCAATGAAAAAAGCAAGCGACAGCAGAAGAAGTGCGGGAAGGAGCAAAACGAAAAGTGCCGAAAAGACGAGTGCGGCGGCAGATGCCTGCAAGACGGCGAATGCCATCATCAGCACGCGCAGGGCACGCACGACGAAAAGCGTTGGGCGAAAAACCGCCCACACACGCCGCCACGTGCGGTAAAGCACGCGGTAGCGGAGCGTCGAGACGAAAAAGGAAAAATAGCCGCCCGCGCGATAGAGCGTATGGGGAAAACGCAGGGGCGACGCACCCTGCCGATGGCGTATCCCCTCCAGTTGTCGGCGCAGACGGCGATTTTCGAGAAGGAGTGCAAGATAGGATGGCAGCACGCGTTCTCCTTTCGGTTTTTTATGTATCCGACAGCAAAAGAAGATTGCGGCGCACCGTCTCACGCCCGCGCCAGGCGTAGGCGCGGCGCGAAAAGCTCGCGTCGTCCATTGCATCGAGCAATTCAAGCGTCAGGTGCGGCGTGCGGTTTTCGTGAAAAAAGGCGATCGGGGTCGTGCGCGCGTTTCGGTTATAGGGGCAGGCGGTCTGGCAAAGATCACAGCCCCAGACGGTGTTCGTTTTCCGCATCAGCGCGATCTCGCGCCCGTCGAGACTCCCCTTTTTCTGCGTGATCGCGGAAAGGCAGTCGTCGCCCTCTCCACGCAAAATGCCCGTGGGGCAGGCGCGGCGGCAGGCACCGCAATCCTCGCAGGCGCGAAGGGGGGCTTCCTCCTTGAAGCCGAGCGACTCTGCCGTCAGATCGGTGAAGATCTCCCCGAGGAAGACATAAGAGCCGTAGGTGGGATTGAGAAGCAGTCCGTTTCTGCCAAGGACACCGAGCCCCGCACGCACCGCCGCCGCCCGCTCGTCAATCGGGGAGTGATCGGCAAAGCCGTGGAATTGATGTTCCGGGTACAAATTGTAAAGCTTGGTTGTCATTCTGTCGATCAAACCGCGCATATAGAGGTGGTAATCCTCGCTCGCGGCGTAGCGCGAGAGGTTTTCGGTTTCCCCTGCGTAGTAGGGCACGAGAAAGAGGATGACGGCGCGCGGCGAAAAGCCCTCGATGCGTGTCAGCAGATACTCCCGCGTGAGGTCGACCGACAAGATCGGCAGGGCGGCGGCGTATTCAACGCCCTCATCCAAAAGGAGCTTTTTATACATTCTTCCCGTCTTCCTCCTCGGTTATACCGATCGTACGCTTTGCCTCGCACGCGGCGAGGTATTCGCCCGGGGTGATCCCCGTATGCTGCTTGAAATATTTGATGAAATAGGATGCACTCGCAAAGCCGAGGCGGAAGGCGACGATTTTACAGTTGTACTTGCCCGTGGCGAGGAGCGCCTTCGCCCGCTCGCACCGCAGCTCGCCGATATACTGCATCGGCGTTTTGCCGACCCGCTTTGAAAAGATGCGGATGAGATGGTATTTGCTGAAGCCGGTTGCCCCCGCAAGCTCCGAGAGCGTAATCGGCTCCTCAACGTGCGCGCGGATGTAGCCGAGGGCGAGGCGTACTCCCTCCTCTGCCGTTGCAGGCACGCGCGGATGCGGCGGCTGCTCAGCCTGCTCGCTGTAGCCACGCGCAAGCGCAAGAAGAAGCGCAAGTACGGCGGCGCGTACGGCGGTGCCGCTGTAGGGTGAGTCGCTTTCATACGCCTCGGCGACGCGCATATAGAGCGCGTTGATCGAGTCGTCACGCACGAGGCTTTCGAAGCGGATTGCAGAGATATCCATCTCAGCGGCGGCGGCAAAGGCGGCGTCAACGATCAGGCAGTGATACGAAACAGGCGTATTACTCTTTATGATGTGCGAAAGATTGGAATTGACGATATAAAGATCGCCGGGGACGACGTGGGTGACCTCCTCTCCCGAGGATACCGTCATCTCCCCCTTCGTCATGAGCAAGAATTCGGGATTGGCGTGCCAATGCTCGGGGAAATCCCGCACGCCCTCACTGTAAACGTCGTAGTGGTAGATGATCGGACACTTTTTTTCCTCTAACCGATGATTTTCAAAGTGCTTCGTTCTCTCGGCTTTCATTTGTTCGCACCTCAATAAAAGACTGGTTGCAGCATTTTTTGTATTGACTTTTACTTGCCGTTATTATACTATTAAATCGGTCGAAAAACAAGAGCTTTTGCATTTTTCTTTCAAAAAGGGGCTTTCGTTATGAAATTTGGAGTCAGCAGTTATTCGTTTGCACGGCCTGACGGACGAATCAAAAAGGAGTTGTCTGTTTGTGCACAAGTCCAGTTTTAAGGGACCTGCGCTAATGGGACAGCCCCTTTTATATTTTTGTCTTTCATTTCCATCGGAGTCTTGCTTTTTTTGCAAAAGCGTGGTATACTTAACTGTAACGATTCTTGCTCGGAGAGATATAGAAATGATAGGAATTTTGCAAAACGGCTGGATCTACGGACTTGAGTTTCGATCCGCCGCGGGTATTTACGCCCTTTTCGTGCTTTCGCTGCTCGCGCCCTGCCTGTTCGGTTATCTGTGCGGCAGTCTTTGCGCGCGCTTTTTGCCGATCAAAAAGGGGGGCGGGGTGCTTCCCTGCCTTCTGAATGCGCTGATCTTCATTCTTGCGCTCACGCTCTGCGCGCCGTTTGTCGGCTTTCAGTACGTTGCCGCGATCTCGGTCAACCCGATTCTTTACGCTACGGCACTTTGCATTATGCTCGGGCAGATTTTCCCCGCCTTTCAGCACTTCAAGGGAACCGATACGGGGGTCTTTGCGCTTGCCGCGTCGATGCTTTTGCTTTGCCCGCTGGTTCTTGGCATTCTGCTTGTCTGCTACGGGCTGATCTTGCTTGCGACGCGCTACACCGCGCTCTCCACCGTGATCAGCGCGCTGATGTTCCCCCTGATGCTCAACGGCGTTTTCCGCTTCTTCTTCAATTCGACACCGAACTCGACGGTTACCCTGATCGCCATTTTAATGGGGCTTCTCGTCACGCTGACCCACCGCCACCGCCTCGCCGCCATTATGCGCGGAGAGGAGCCGAGGGTCAAGCTTCGGCGGAAGCCGAGGGAGTAAGAGATGGACGAGCTATCCGAGCTTCTTTCACTGATTGCGCTTGCCACAGAGCGCCGTGTGCTTCGCCGCATTGTTTTCTCAAAGCCGCAGAATCCCGCTGACGCGATGCGCGTGGGCGGCAGACTCTGTGCCAAGGGGGACGGCGTGGTGTTGGCGCTTGAATGTACCCACGCTGCGGGCAAGGTCAGCCACCGAAATATAACCGAGAGCGAGCTTTCCTCCGCCCTCTTACCGCTATGCGGAGCATACGACCGCATCCATATTCTGACACCCGCGGGCGATGCGGAGCTTTGCCGCAGTAAGCGTGGGAAGGTCACGCTGATCGGTGTGCGCACCCTCGCGCAGAAGCTGACGGGGGCGGCGTCGGGCGATGAGGTTGCGACGCTTGACCGACAGAAAAAGCATCTTCTGTCGGGCGACGAGCCATTTCTTCGGGCGCTCGGCATTTCCGACCAAAACGGCCGTATTCACGATAAAAAGCAGGCGAAGTTCCGCCAGATTAACCGTTTTCTCGAGCATTTGCGCGACGTTTATCCCTGCCTGCCGCAAGAGGGGACGCTGACGGTCTACGACCTTTGCTGTGGAAAGAGCTATCTGAGCTTTGCCGTTTACCACTATCTTTCGGTGACGATGGGGCGGCGCGTTTCGATGCTCGGCATCGACCTGAAGGCGGACGTGATCGCTTACTGTAACGAGGTAGCACATGCATCGGGCTTTGACGGCATGCGCTTCGTTGCCGACGATATCCGAAATACACCGCAGGATTTGTCGCCCGACCTTGTGATTTCTCTGCACGCTTGTGACGTGGCGACCGACCTCGTGCTTTCGCACGCGGCGCACCTCGGCGCGCGGGTCATTCTTTCGACCCCCTGCTGTCACCGTTATCTGAAGAATCGCATCGACTGTGCGCCCCTCGCCTTCGTCACGCGGCAGGGTCAGCTTTCGCAAAAGCTGTGTGAGTCGCTGACGGATGGGCTCCGTCTGCTCTACCTTGCGTCACAGGGGTACAGCGTAACGGCGACCGAGCTGACCGATCCCGATGATACGCCGAAAAACACGCTCCTGCGCGCGGTGCGCGATCCGCACTTTGACCCGTCGGGTCCTGTGGCAGAGCGGCGGCGTGCCGACTACCGCGCGGCGCTTTGCTTCCTTTTGGGGGATGCGGGTGCTGAAACATATCTTACCGATCTATAAGAGGCCATATGGAACAGGAATTTTACACAGACACGCCTGAGGCGACCGAGGCGCTTGGTGAGCGTCTGGCAAACGTGCTCCTTTCGCGCGGTGTGCGCACTGCCTTTATCGCCCTGTGCGGCGAGATGGGGGTGGGCAAGACCGCCTTTACCCGCGGCTTTGCGCGCGCGCTCGGCGTTTCTTCGGTCAAGAGTCCGACCTTTACCGTGGTAAACGAATACCGTGGCGGCATCTTGCCGATCTTTCATTTCGATACCTACCGCATTGAGAGTGAGGACGATCTTCTCTCGATCGGGTTTGACGATTATCTCGCGCGTGAGGGCTACGCCCTTTGCGAGTGGAGCGAAAACATCCGCGAATTTCTGCCCTGCGGGCATCTGACCGTAACGATCAGCCGCACCGCGCTTGAAAACCAACGGAAAATTTCGATCAAAGGAGACGATTATGAAGGTCTTAGCACTTGATAGCACGGCAAAAAGCGGCTCTGCCGCTGTCCTTGACGGGGAGCGTGCGCTTGCCGTTTTCACGACCGACAGCGGCAACACGCATAGCGAGAGCCTTCTGCCGATGGCGGAGGCGGTGATGGAAAAATCGCGCGTGCCGCTTGACGCGATCGATTTGTTTGCGGTCACCGCGGGCCCCGGCTCGTTTACGGGGGTACGCATCGGCGTTTCGGTCGTGAAGGGGCTTGCCTTCGGACGGGAGAAGCCCTGCGTCGGCGTATCGACCCTTGAGGCACTTGCAGAGGGGTTGTCGCCGCTTGGCGGTCTGCTCTGCCCTGTGATGGATGCGCGACGGAATCAGGTTTATAACGCGCTCTTCCGCGTTTCGGGCGGTGTGCTTATCCGCCTTTGCCCCGACCGCGCGATCTCGCTTGAGGAGCTGACGCGCGAGCTTCGTGAAAAATATCCCTTCGACACGGTGCGCCTTGCGGGGGATGGCTGTGCGCTGACGAGGACTGCGCTTGACGCGGCGGGTATTCCCGTTGCCGAAACGCCGCCGATGCTCCGTAACCTTTCCGCCGATGCCGTTGGCAGATGCGCCCTGCGCGCGCACGCACGCGGCGAATCGACGACCGACTCGGCGCTCGCGCCGACCTATCTGCGCCTGCCGCAGGCAGAGCGTGAACGGCTTGAAAAACAAAATAATAAATCATAAATGTAAAGGAGAGTTTACATATGCGTAAAATCTACATTGGTGCTGACTCTGCGGGCTTTCATCTGAAGGCAGAGCTGATCCCCTACATCGCCGAGCAGGGCTACGAGGTGGTCGACTGCGGAACCGACAGCGACGCATCCTGCCACTACCCCGAATACGCCGCCGCAGTTTGCGAGCGCGTACAGAAGGATCCTGATTCCTTCGGCATTTTGGTTTGCGGTACGGGCATCGGTATGAGCATGGCGGCAAACAAGCACCGCGGCATTCGCGCGGCGGTTTGCGGCGACACCTTCAGCGCACGCTTCACGCGGCTTCACAACGATGCAAACGTGCTTTGCATCGGCGCACGCGTCATTGGCGCGGGGCTTGCGAAGGACATCGTCGATCAGTTCCTCTCAAACGGCTTTGAGGGCGGCCGTCACGCGGTGCGCGTCGATATGATCACCGAAATCGAGCGTCGCAATTATAATTCCTCACAGATCGTTACACTTCATTGAAAAAGCAAAAAGGGCTTTCCCAAATGAAACGTTTGGGAAAGCCCTTTTTCGCGTCAATCTATGAAACCGTTTATTTGAGTCTTCGCGGCGTGTCGATCAGCCCCGAAAGATAGTCAAGCGAAACGTTGTAGTATTTTGCTAAAATCGCAAATTGATGCATCGGCATCTCACGCTTTCCGCTTTCATAAAGCTGGTACTGCTGTCTTGTAATATTCAAAACCGATGCAATATCCTCTTGCTTTTTGTCCGAGTCTTCTCTGATATCCTTCAGTCTTCGATAAAAATACATACGTCGGTCTCCGATCCTAATTTGTGCTTTCTGAATATAATTATAGCACTGCATTCAAACGAATGCTATAATAGAACTGTGCATTTGTTTGAATGCTCATAAGGAGAAGTAAAATGAGTGAGACTATCAAAAAGCTATGGCGTGAATATTTTTTGGATCAATGTGCTGTAATTGATTCAGATGAGGAGCGAGCTCTTACAAGAGCAGCTGCAGATCTGCACGAAAAAGCGAACGCCTTACTGAATCAGGAGCAGCAGACCGCCGTAGATAAATTCGTTGATGCTTTGTTCGATGCCGACGCCCTATTTGCGAGAAAGGCTTTTATGAAGGGATGTGAATTTTCCTTTTCGCTTCTCTCTGAAACAGGCGTTTTGAAAAAATGATAAGCATACTCTCCCGTTTCTTGTTTTTGGTCAAATCTTTCATTTTTTCATATACTTTCAAGGAGGTGATTTTGTGTTGATTGAAAAGATATACGACCGCACGCGGGCGTATGAGTACGCGAGGACATGGGCGTTTTCGCGCAATCCGCTCTTTACGGATTTTACAGGGATCGGCGGCAACTGCACGAACTTCGTTTCGCAGGCAATTTTTGCGGGGGGATGCGTGATGAATTTCACGCCCGTGTTCGGGTGGTATTATCGGTCATCCGACGACCGCACCGCCTCTTGGACGGGGGTGGAGTATCTTTACAATTTCCTCGTGGGGAATCTTGGCGAGGGGCCGTACGCGCGGCAGGTCGCGGCGGGGGATCTGCAGATCGGGGACGTAATCCAGCTGGGGCGCGAGAACGACGGGTATTATCACACCCTGCTCGTCGTGGGATTTGAGAACAACTCCTATCTCGTTGCCGCGCAGTCGGACGATGCGTTTCTGCGCCCGCTTAGCACCTACGACTACGATTTTGCGCGGTTTTTGCATATCGAGGGCATCCGACTCGATCTGCCTGCACTTACCGACTGCTACGACGCCCTTCTCTCGGGCAGGGCGATCGCGCCACAAGGGGAAGCGTAGGCTTGGAAATCTAAAAGAGGCTGTCTCAAATTGCATTTGAGACAGCCTCTTCCGTTTGATGATGGGCTCGTCAGATTTGAAGGTGACAGCCCCTTTTTGATTATCTGGTCTTCTTATAAAGCGGGCCGTACGCTGCGCAAGCGCGGTAGTCTGCCGCTTCCTTATTCTCGGTGCCGAATGCGTTCCAAGCGGCGGGACGGAAAATCTTCTCCGTAGGAACGTTGTGCATCGAAACGGGGATGCGGAGCATCGAGCAGAGCGTGATCAGGTCAGCACCGATGTGGCCGTAGCTGATCGCGCCGTGGTTTGCGCCCCAATTGTTCATAACCTCATACGCGGTCTTGAACGCGCTACCCTCCTTGCCGTCGCAACGAGGTGCAAACCAAGTGCAAGGCCAGGTGTAGTCGGTTCTCTTCCACAGGGTGTCGGTGACCTCATCGGGCAGCTCGACAGTCCAGCCCTCTGCGATCTGCAATACGGGGCCGAGGCCCTTCACGAGGTTGAGACGGATCATGGTGACAGGCATTTCCGCCTTGGTAACGAAGCGCGAGGAGTAGCCGCCGCCGCGGAAGTAGCCGAGGTCGGCGTAGTTCCAGGTGGTGTTCTCCATAATTGCCTTCTGGTCAGCCTCGGTAACGTTGTACCATTCCTTCATCACGGGGTTGCCGTTTTCGTCCTTTGCGGCGCCGTTGGCGTCAAGGCAGGCGGCACCCGAGTTGATCAGGTGGATGAAGCCGTTTGCTTCCTTCGCGTGGCCCTTGATATCGTAGCCGGTTACGCGCTTGACCGACTCGCCCGACCAATAGGTACGAACGTCGGCAAAGATCTGTGCGCGGTTGGTCAGCAGCTTGCAGAAGAGCATACCCAGACCGTTGAGCACGTCGTTCTCGGTTGCGAGGATGTACGGCTCACGCGCGCCCTCCCAGTCAAAGCTGGTGTTGAGCATTGCCTCGGGGAAGTCGCAGTTCGGGTAGAAATCGGTCCACTGACGCTGACCCTGGAAGCCTGCGGCGATGGCGTTGTGACCGACCATCTCCTCCTCACAGCCGCGGGGCAGGTTCTTGTTGCCGTTCATGAGGTCCTTGATGATGACCATCATCTTGACGACGAACTCGAGGTCCTTCTCCTTCTGCTTATCGGATCTCTGCAGCTCCTTCGGATTCTTGTCGAAGCCGATCTTGCAGTTCTCCTTCGCCCAAGCAAGTGCCTTCTTATAGGTTGCCTTGTTGTAGACACCCTCGGTCATGCGGCGGATGATCTCTACCTCATCGACCGACTCAACACGCATACCGAGATAGTCTTCCATAAAATCGTTGTCAATGATCGAGCCACCGATACCCATGCACATCGAACCGATCTGCAGGTAGGACTTGCCGCGCATCGAAGCGGCGGCAACGGCTGCACGGCCAAAGCGGAGCAGCTTCTCCTCAACGTCAGCGGGGATCGAGGTATCGTCAGCATCCTGCACGTCGTGGCCGTAGATGCCGAATGCAGGCAGACCCTTCTGCGCGTGGGTAGCCAGCACCGATGCAAGGTAAACGGCACCCGGACGCTCGGTTCCGTTAAAGCCCCATACGCCCTTGATGGTGTCGGGGTTCATATCCATCGTCTCTGCACCGTAGCACCAGCAGGGGGTAACCGTCAGGGTGATCTCAACGCCTGCCTTCTTAAACTTTTCCTCACAAGCGGCGCTCTCACCAACGCGGCCGATCGTGGTGTCCGCGATAACGACCTTTACAGGCTCGCCGTTCGAGTAACGGATGTTTTCCTCAAAGAGTTTTGCGGCAGCCTTTGCCATGTTCATGGTCTGCTCCTCCAGCGACTCACGCACCTTCAGAACACCGCGGCGGCCGTCGATGGTCGGACGGATACCGATCACGGGATAACCGCCAATCAATCTGCTTTTTGCCATAGCTTTGTTTCCTCCGTATATCTATTTTGTTTTTTATGTAGGTTTGTTCCCTATCTTTGTTAAGTATACCATATATTTTTTCTAGTTACAACACTTTTTTTGAAAGATTTTCATAAAAAAGCGGGGTTTTTTTCAAATTTTTCGTTTCTTTTTGATTTTAGATTATAGACATTCGCAAAGGATGGTGCTATAATAGATACGTGGAAATTTCATCCGAAAAGGAGACGCTTATATGTCTAAAAAGGTTCTTGCATTTGACTTCGGCGCGTCCAGCGGCCGCGCCATGATCGGTGAGTTCGACGGGAAGGTCATGTCGGTCACAGAGATCCACCGCTTTACGAACGATCCTGTGATCGTGCACGGCAGAATGTCTTGGGACGTGCTCCGTTTGTTCCACGAGATCAAGACGGCAATCAACAAGGCGACGCACGACTACAAGATCGATGCCATCGGTATCGACACCTGGGGCGTTGACTTCGGTCTTCTGAACCGCCACGGCGAGCTGCTCGCAAACCCCGCGCACTACCGTGACGAGCGCACGGTCGGTATGCCCGAGGAGGTCTTCGAGATCATTCCGAAGGCGGAGCTTTACAAGATGACGGGGACGCAGACGATGCGCCTGAACACGATCTTCCAGCTCTACTACCTTGCAAAGCACCGTCCCGAGCTTCTCGCGCTTTGCGACACGATGCTCTTTACGCCCGACCTCTTTGCTTATATGCTGACGGGAGAAAAGCGTGCCGAGGAGACGATCGCCTCGACCTCGAACTTCCTTGACCCGCGCACGAAGGAGTTCCGCACCGATCTGCTTGAAAGGCTCGGCATCCCGACGAGCATTCTGCCGAGGATGATCAAGCCCGGCGAGGTCTACGGCACGCTGACCGCCGAGATTGCAGAGGAGCTTGGCTGTGACCGCATTCCCGTGATCGCAGTCTGCACGCACGACACGGCAAGCGCCGTTCTCTCCGCGCCCGCTGAGGAGGACTTCGTTTACATCAGCTGCGGCACCTGGTCGCTGTTCGGCACCGAGCTGAAGGAGCCCCTGATGAGTGACGCCGCCGCGAAGATCGACTACACCAACGAGGGCGGCTACAATTCGACCACGCGCTTCCTTCGCAACATTATGGGTCTTTGGCTGATCCAGGAGTCGCGCCGTCAGTGGATCCGTGAGGGCTTTGACGTTTCCTACGCCGACCTTGAGCGTGAGGCACTTGCCGTAGAGCCCTTCCGTTGCTTCATCGACTGCGACGCGCCCGAGTTTGAGATCGCGGGCGACCTTCCCTCCCGCGTGCAGAGGTTCTGCGAGGTTACGGGACAGTACGTGCCCAAGACGCGCGGTGAGATCATGCGCTGTATCTACGAGAGCCTTGCAATGAAGTACAAGCTCAACTACAACAGCCTTTGCGAGATCTCGGGCAAGAACTTCTCACAGATCAATATGCTCGGCGGCGGTATCAAGGATACCCTGCTCTGCCGTCTGACGGCATCGGCAACGGGTGCAAGAGTGCTGGCAGGTCCGACCGAGGCAACCGTTATGGGTAACATTGCGGTCCAGCTGATCGCCCTCGGCGAGCTGAAGGATGCAACCGACGCACGCCGCGTGATCGCTGACTCCATTGAGCTGAAGGAATATCTGCCGACCGACACCGAGGCGTGGGAGCAGGCATTCGTTGAGTATCAAAAGTATCTTGGCAAGAGTGGGCAGAACGCATGAGCCACCTTTATCCCTTAAAGCTATCCTATATTGATAAGACCGCACTTTGGGGCGGCGACACCTTAAAGCGCGAATACAACAAGCCCTCGCACCACGAAAAGCTCTCAGAGACCTGGGAGCTTTCGGTACGTCCCGACGCGGTGAACAAAATCGCAAACGGTGCTGAGGCGGGCAGAACGCTTGCCGAATATTTCGCGGCATACCCCGATACGCTCGGCGTATTTGCGGGCAAGCCCTTTCCGCTTCTCATCAAGTTTATTGATGCAAACGACTGCCTTTCGGTGCAGGTGCATCCCGACGATGCCTACGCCGCGAAAAGCGGCGACCAGGGCAAGACCGAGATGTGGTATATCCTGAAGGCGGCGGCGGGGGCGGAGCTGATCTACGGACTTGCCGAGGGCAAGACTGCCGCGGATCTTGGCGAGGCGATCAAAAAAGGTCGCGCCCTTGAAACGGTGCGCCGCATCCCCGCGCAGGCGGGCGAATGCTTCTTCATCCCCTCGGGTATGCTGCACGCCATCGGCGCGGGGATCGTGATCGCGGAGATCCAGCAGAACTCGGATCTGACCTATCGCGTGTACGACTACGACCGCCGCGGGGCTGACGGCAAGCTCCGTCCGCTTCATATCGACGACGCGGTCGCGGTCACGCGTCCCTTTACCGAAAAGGAGATCGATGCCATCCGCTACGAGCGCGGGCGCGACGCCCACGCGCTTGCCGACTGCCGCTACTTCCGCGTAGAGCAAAGGCAGATCGACGGCGACGGTGTGATCCCCGTTCCCAAGGATCGCTTCCTTTCGGTGCTTTGCACGGACGGCGCGGGAACGCTCGGCGGTGAGCCGATTGTGCGCGGCGACAGCTATCTTTTGCCCTGCGGGCTTTCAGACGCTGCGGTCTCAGGCAAGCTTTCGCTGATCCTTTCCACGGCAAATTGAAGAAACAAGAAAAAAGCAGGGGTGCCTTCCCTAAAAGGCACCCTTGAAACCCCGCGAAAGCTTTGGAGAACAAGTAAAAAGAACGAAGCAAATATTGTGATGTCCTTAGCGGAGAATTTTCACTTTGAATAAAGTGCAAGCATCGCATTTGACCAGGCAAACACAAATTGGGCTAAGCCCAAACCCATATAACGACAGAAAGAGAGAACAAATCGGTTTTATAGCCGAAAT
>JAFTLE010000047.1 GCA_017452895.1 Clostridia bacterium | reverse complement strand
TTATACACAAGCGCCAAAGCTTTGTCAATACCTTTTTAAAAAGTTTTTTCAATTCTTTTTCGCTCGTATATTCAGCACCTAAAAAGTTTGTCCCTCTCAAGCGTGCTTGGTTATTATAGCAGACATATTCGGGTTTGTCAAGCACTTTTTCGAAAAAATTTTAAATTTTATAAAAAAACTTAAAAAACAAATACTATAGAAAAAACAAGGAGGTTTTTTTCGGTGTTTACCGTGCTTATACGAACGCTGATCATTTACGTTTTGATCTCTCTTTCCTTTCGTCTGATGGGAAAGCGGCAGATCGGCGAGCTTGAGCTCTCCGAGCTGATCTCCACGCTTTTGCTGTCGGAGATCGCCACTCTGCCGATCGTCGATCCCGACGTACCGCTCATTGCGGTGCTGATTCCCGTGACCGTCATACTTTCCCTTGAGATCATACTCACCTATCTGAAAAACCGAAGTGTTTTTTTGAAGAACATTCTTGAATCCAAGCCCTCTTTTTTAATTCACAACGGCGTACTGGACCAAAAAGAGCTCCTCAAAATGCGGATCTCCCTGAACGAGCTGCTGACCGAGCTCCGTTTACAGGGGATCGCATCGATCAAGGACGTGAAATACGCAATTCTTGAGGAAAACGGAAAGCTTTCCGCATTCCCGAAAAACGCAACGAAAAACACGCAAAGCTTTTCGCATCCGGTGATCCTCGACGGCGAGCTTCAAAGCGAGGCACTGGCGCGCACAAGCTACACAGAGGACTCTCTGAACGAGCTGCTTGCGGCGCGCTCGCTGTCAAAAAAGAGCCTCCTTCTTTTCAGCATTGATGATGCCGGAAAATGCTATTATATAAAAAAGGAAAAGAAAAAATGAAATTATTCGTTTCGTCGCTTATTTTATTCGTCCTCGTCATTGTCGGCGTCTGCTTCTCGACGCTTCAACTTTGCCGCATTACCGACGGCTTGCTTGCCGATGCGGATGCCGTTCCAATCTCCGAGTCCGTCTCCTTTCAAGAAAAAAAGGCAGCGCTCGAGAAGCTCGATGCTGCCTTCAGCGAAAAATTGTTCTTCCTCTCTGCTTCGGTCAATCGCCGAAGCATCGCCCAGATCACGGAAAAAATGGCGATCGCCAAGGGATACGCGGTCAGTGAGGACAGCGAGGAGTTCACTGCCGCAATATACGCCCTGCGCGCAGGGCTCGAAGAGCTACACGAAAACGCCGGCTTCCACCTAACAGAGATTATCTGAAGCGTGCCATATCCTCAGTATAATCAGCGATACGCAGAATGCTGTAATACTCCTGCATAGGATCGCCCGAAAGGATCCCCGTTTTCTCCTTCAAAATGCGGATCAAAAGCTCAGGATTCAGAAATTCTGCCGAATTTGCCGCTAAAACGGCGTGGATCTGAAGCAAATTGCCTTCCTGATTCAGCTCCAATTTGCGAATTCCACCACTGACATCAACGTCACGGATCCCCGCCTTCGTCTTTTTCGTTACGGTGAGCGGCTTTTTCCAAAGCAGCTCGCTCGCCTGCGAAAGATAGCCGTCGGCGATCGCGTCGGAGACGATCTTGATCTCATACTCGGAATAGACGAGCGCATTGAACTTCGTTTCGGGATAATAGACCTCAAGGATACGAAGCTCCTGCGGCAGAGTCGCGTTCACCGCCGCGAGGACCGCATCGGAATCCACGTTTTTAACGATGCGAACGTCAAGAAACTCACACCGGCTTTCCGTCCCGACCGAAAGCGGTGTTGCAAAAACGAGGTGCGGAATCGGATTGTAACCCTGCGTGTACCAAAGCGGCAGGCGCGCGCGGATCAATGCACGCGTCATCGTGCGCATCAAATCCAGATGAGAAATATATTGAAGCGAGCCAACCTTTGAAAAGCGGAGGCGGAGCGTGCGCGGACGTTCAAGAAGCGCGTCGTCGGTTATTACTTGCACCATCTGTTCTTCCCTCCCAGCTTGTTTGCCCCGCAGCCGTTACAGTTTTCAGCACAGCTTGGTGTAGTAATGTTCTGATAAGCGCGATCGTGCTCCAGACGTAGGTATTGCTTGGTCACGCCGCAGTCGATCACGTCCCACGGCAAGCACTCTTCAAGACCGAAGCGACGATTCGCATAAAAAGCGGGGTCAATGCCCGTACGCTCGAAGATATCCATCCATCGATCGTAATCAAAGCACTCGTCCCACGCATCAAAAACAACGCCCTCCTTGGCGGCAAGCATCAGTGCGGGAGCAAGGCGGCGGTCACCGCGTGCAAACACAGCCTCAAGGCGTGAGACCCTTGCATTGTGATAATGGTAACGAATCCTGCGATCGGTGATCTTATCCTTCAGGTATTCCTGTTTTGCCTCAAGGGTCTCAAGATCGTCCTGCGCCTCCCACTGGAAGGGAGTAAAGGGCTTCGGTATAAAGCAGGAAACGCTGACCGTTACCTGTACGCCGCGCGCCTTATTTCGCTTCGGGTTTTTATAGTACGTACCGATGACCTTGCCCGCAAGATCGGCAATACCGTCAAGATCGGACATTTCCTCAGTCGGAAGCCCCTGCATAAAATAGAGCTTGACGCTGCTCTTACCCGCCGAAAATGCAATATTCACAGCGCGAAGCAGATCTTCCTCATCAACGTTTTTATTGATCGCATCACGCAGGCGTTGCGTACCCGCCTCGGGGGCGAAGGTGAGTCCACCCGTGCGGATGGTGGAGATCTTCTCCATCAGCTCCTCCGTAAAGCTGTCGACGCGGAGCGACGGAAGCGAGAGATTGACATGCTCGTCATTCGTCCAGGAAAGGAGTCCGTCTGTCAGTTCACTTAAGCGCGAATAATCGCTGATGCTGAGCGAGATCAGGGAAATCTCATCATAACCCGTATTCTCATAAAGGCATTTTGCCTGACGGCAAAGTGTTCCAGGCGATTTTTCGCGAATCGGACGGTAGACCATCCCCGCCTGACAGAAGCGACAGCCACGGATGCATCCGCGATATACCTCGAGCGTAATGCGGTCGTGTACCGTCTCAATATACGGCATCACGAGCTTTTCGGGATAGATCGCCTTGTCCATATCCTCAATGATGCGTTTTTTAACCCTTTTGGGAACGTCGGCATACTTCGGTGTGTAGGAATGCACCGTGCCGTCCTCGTTGTAACGAACGTCATAGAGCGAGGGCACATAAAAGCCGGGGATCCGTGCGGCGGCATGCAAAAATTCCGCCTTCGTATAGCTGCCGTCGGCCTTCATCCGTTCATAAAGGCGGCAAAGCTCAGGCAACGCCTCCTCCCCTTCTCCAATGCTGAAGATATCATAAAAATCCGCGATCGGTTCGGCGTTGTAGGTGCAGGGACCGCCGCCAAGAATAATGGGAAATTCCTCCCCGCGCTCACTTGCAAGCATTGGAATACCCGCCAGGTCGAGCATATGAAGCATCGTCGTATAGCAAAGCTCATACTGCAAGGTGAAGGCGACGATATCAAAGTCGGTCAAAACGTCGCCGCTTTCATGCGCGGTAAGAGGAATGCCGTGCTCTCGCATCTTCTCGTCCATATCGAGCCACGGAGCATACACGCGCTCACACCAGATGCTTTCTTCACGGTTGAGTGCCTCGTAGAGCAAGCGCACGCCAAGATTGGACATACCGATCTCATAAGTATCGGGAAAGCAAAAGGCGAAGCGTACGGCAACGTCCTCTTTTTTCTTTATGATCTGATTGAATTCTCCACCCGTATATCGACCGGGCTTGCTCACCGATTTGAGTACGGTGGACAAATTTTCTTTTTTACACATAGCTTCCTCAAAGAAAGGCGGTTGCCCGCCTTTTTTGTTTTTATTTGATGTAAAGTCGCGCTGCTGTCAACACAGGAATTAGCCAGAGCAGCTGGTACAGCACCGCGGTGAGTGAGTAATCAGAGCCCGCGAAGCCGACAATCTGCAAAAGCAGGAAGGCAATCGCGCTGATCGCGGTCATAGCGATCTTCAGAATGACGTTGCTTCGCATAATGCGCACTGCGTTGATGCACAAAAACAACAGCTTCGACGAGCTGACGGCATCCTTATGAGAGAGAATTCCGCTATCGGCAGACTCAGCCACGAAATCTGAAATTTGCTCGTCAGTCTTGTGGACCACCTTGACGGAATAGGCACTCAAGGAAGGAATCTTGCTGATTAGGCGATTGTTGATGTTAGGATCGTAGGTGCGGATTACGGTGCAAATGCCGTTTTTATAGAGACTCTGAACGGTTTTAACGAATCCGCGGTCAAGCGAATAGCGCAAATAGAATTTCGCGCACGGGATGTCGCCGAAGGAGGCGTAAAGAATCGACACCTTTCCACCTGCGAGGAAGATCTCATCCTCAGCGTCGAAAGGAAGCTCCACCCCCGCCTTTTGCATAAAGGCACCCGTTCCGATACGCATCTCTGCTCCGTCGACTCTTGCAAGAATGCCGTCCTCACGCACCGAGAGGATCTGCACGTCCTCCGTAGAGCCGATGTCAACGACTGACTCGCGGAAGACCCCACTCAAGGGGCCGCCGATGAGCGAAAAGACGCCGGAGGCACTGCAAAGCACCCGATCCAGAGGATTACGGTTAAAGAGCTTGATCTTAAAAACCTTAACCTTTGCCGCAGGGAATGCGGCAATATCCTCAAAGCTGACGGCACCAAGCTCGGAATAAAGGAAGACAGAGCTTTCGCCGAGAATGACGCCGTCATCGTCAAGCGCGCGGCGGCAGGCACGGCTGATCGGTGTCAAACGGGTGTAAAGCAACGCACCGGGGATCATCAAAAAGAGCGCAAAGCAGAAGGACAAAAGCCCTCCCTCGACACTCCTATCCACGATTCCCATTACCAAGCCCGCAATCAGCGAGAGAGAAAGCGTAACGATCAGAAGAACGTTATTGGGGCGTGCGTCCTCGCATACCGCACGGAGGCGTGCGGTGACACCGTCAACACGGCGCACCTCGCGCGTGCGCGCGATCAGCGAATCCTCATACACCAGCTTACCAAGCACCTTCTTTTCCTCCGGAACGAGGTTGGCAAATTGGGGGATCAAACCAAGCATCGGACGTCCGTCTGAGATCGAATGGATCGACGCCGCCCTGACGCGCGCATAACGGCGATGCGAGTTCAGATACAAGGAAATAGAGGCGGCGGGTACAAGCGCAATGAGGCGCGGCGATATCTCACCGCCGATGCTCATCAAAAGAAGGATTGCATCGTAGAGCACGACCGCGATGACACCAACCGCGAGAAAGCTTTCCGAGGTCGTGCGACGATTGACGAGTGCCAGCACCCCGTTTTTAAGCTCGGGGAAAGCAAGTCCCGCGGACACCGCCAGCAAAAGCAGATTGACAAGGATCGCTGTGCGCTGATTTGCAAATATGACGAGATCGGTTCCAAAAATATCGTAGTTTTCAAAAACGAGCAAGCAAAGTGCCAGCAAAAGAGAAAGCCAGAAGCGAACAGTCAGAGAGATCAGGTGCTTGTCGCAGTAGCGATCGGTGCGCTCCTTGATCCGCATGAAATCGGGAACGTACCAATGCTCCTTCGGCTTCGGCTCCTTTCCTGCCTTTGGCGACTTTTCGATCTCTGCCACTTTTGTCGACCGCTCTTCAGGCACAGGCACCGCGCTCGGCACCGTTTCGTTTCCGGTGGGAGACCGCTCTTCAGCCGCATCCGCTTCAGGGGCATCCGCGTCGGCAAATCTCTCCTCTGGAGGCGCGTTCGATGCTTCTGCATCCGCTTCCTCGCAGGGTGCTTCCGATTCCGTTTGCTCGATCTTTGCCTCTTTCTCATCGGTTGACGGGGCGGGCTCTTCACATTCGGGTTGCGGCTCGAGCTCGGGAGCATCGACGGGCTCAACGGGTGCTATTTCCTCAGATTCCGAGTCCTCGGTCGCGGGGGCATCATCTGCCTGCACTTCTTCCTCTTTCAGTGTTTCCGCTTGCGGTTCTTCTGCCTGCGGAAGGTTGCACTGCAAGAAGCTTTCCCAATCGATTTCAAGTGCGGGGGAATCCGGGGTGGATGCCGTAGGCTCCTCTGCCGTTTCCTCGACCGCCAGGGATAGTGTCACGTCATCCGCTTTGCGATGCGTGCTGTCAAGAATGTCAAGCGCCGCCTCGATATCTGCATCCTCTTCGCGCTCTGATTCTGCTTGCATTTCAAAAATCGAGGTTTGTCCGGGCAGGGGCTCCAAGGTCTCCGCCGCAGGCATTTTCTCCGACTCTGTCTCGGTCTCCGCCTCGAGTTTTTGGTCGGTCTCCTCTGTGACCTCTACCTCGAATTTGGGCTCGGATTCTGCTTCAAATTCTTCCTCAACCGCACTCGCAAGCTCGGCTTCGGATTCTTCCGCGGTCTTTGTCTCGCTTTCCATCTCGGGCTCTTGCGCAATTTCGATCTCGGGATCTTCCTCGGGCGCTT
>JAFTLE010000046.1 GCA_017452895.1 Clostridia bacterium | reverse complement strand
TTTACGATATTCACTCATTGATGTAGAATCGTCAAGTATTTTTCCGCTTGTCCAATTTTTTGCCGCGTCGCTCGCTCTTAAGTTGGAGTTTAACCATTTTTCAGCTTGTTCTTCATTGCTGGCAACAGCCGAAAACAATCCAACGCATCTTCTATGGAACGCAGAAGCGTAATTGCTGATGAATGGTATCCAGCAACATTAATCAATCCAACACTATTTACAGTACACAATAAGTGTAAGATAATATTCTTTGCGGCTTGTTGTGAGATTGAGCTACCATTGTCAGGCAAGGGAGTGTTTCTAAACATATTCCAAAGTAAACTGACAAGTTTTTGTTCTGTACTGCTTGCACCGATTATATCACTAAAAGGTATTTGTAATCTTTCAGAATTATATGCCATTTTATTTTTTCCTCGTGTTTGTGCATAATGTTATTTTATCCGTATTCTTTTATTATTGCCATATATGAAACAAGTCCACAACATCACTGTTGTGGACTTGGATGGCGGAGAAGGAGAGATTTGAACTCTCGCGCCGGTAAAACCCGACCTACACCCTTAGCAGGGGCGCCTCTTCGGCCTCTTGAGTACTTCTCCATAGGCAAGCCGCCGTTTCTTAACTTGCCATATTATTATAACGAACGTAAAGGGAAATGTCAATAGGTTTTCGAAAAATCTTTGTCTTTTAGAAAAAACAATTCGCAGGAAATCTTGACTTTCGTTTAAATATCTGCTTTAATTGAGGTGCTGGGCGTCGGTTCCCGCACGCAGCGGGGCATCGACGATCAGATCGGGCCTTCTCCGCTTGGTGAAGGCTTGACGGAGGTGTGAAATGGATCCTTTTTACTTCCTGCAAAACAGGGGGCGGTCTCTTTACGTTTTCCTTTTCGCGGCGGCGGCACTCGTCTGCTTCGTTCCCGCGACGTGTGTGGCGACGGCTTTGTTTTCCAGATGGAGTGGGTTGATCGCAGGGGGCTGTCTGATGCTGTTGGCAATCCCTGCACACAGGCTTGGCAAATATCATAAGATCGGTTATGCGATCGCTTACTTGCTGAACACGCTCGGCAACGGCTGCTCGGTATCCGCGCTCTATTCGCTGAAGGGCGTTTCGCTTTCGCCTTCGTATATGTGGCGCGCGATCCTTCCTGCGGTTGCGGTTTTGCTGATCGCTTGCATCGTTTTGCTGATCCTGCCGCAGATCAAGAGGGCGTTTGTCACGGTCACTTGCGTTTCTTGCGTTTTGGCGGCAATCGTTCTTTTTGTTCTGTGGGCGACGGAGTATAGCTATGTTTTCGGATATGCGGCGTTTGCCTTGCTGGTCGCCTTTTACTATCTTTGCGTGATGGAGATCACGGTCGGTCACACCGAGCGCTCCTGTTTACGGGATATATCCTTCGGCGGATTTGGCTCTTTCGTCATCCTGACCGTCGTCGTTCTGATCATCCTTTCCGACGGAGACGTGCTGGATGGACTTGAGCTTGGCGAGGGCTTCGGCGGCAGACGGAAAAAGAAATAAAATGAAGGAAGCACGCAAAACGTGCTTCCTTCATTTTATGCAGTCGGAGCGTCAGGGAATTTAATCCTTTTTCACTTTTGCCCGATATTGGATCGGCGTGCAGCCGAGGTAGCGCCGAGCTTTTCGGTCATCACTGCACTCCTTACGCAAAAAATGAAACTGATTTATTGGTTTTTAGAGCTATTAGCATCAAATGAATAGATATGCAAAAATGCAATGACTTTTCATCGTTTTTTTGTATACTGAAAAAGGAATAAAAACAGCAGTGCTATCCAAAAATAAAACACAGAAAAGAGGAAAACGGTATGACGTGGGATCCGTTTTGACAAGTGTCGCCTGCATTCACAAGGTGGAAAAGCCTATTTTGACCAAGAACGATATCCTCTATAAGCAGAGCTGATCTTCAACGCCACCGTAGCGAAGATCGACGGCTTCCGCACAAACGTCATATTTTCCGGCGCAATGATTCTGGAGGATGACGGTCCGGTGAAGATCTACTACGGTGCAAGCGACACGGTAGAGTGCGTTGCGACCGCAGATGTGGACGACCTGATCGCTTTGTGTAGCGAATGATGTTAAACCAAGAGCAAATCGAAAAAAGCTATCTTTGCTGGTGCGAGAAAGCCGTGCTGGATCCCGACCTTTCGGCCGAGCTTTCCGCGATGGAGCATACACCCGAGAGGATTGAGGATGCGTTTTTTGACGATCTCGCCTTCGGAACGGGGGGACTGCGCGGTGTCATCGGCGCGGGCACGCGGCGTATGAATATCTACACCGTCGCACGGGCGACGGTGGGGCTTGCCGACTACCTTGCCGATTCGTACAGCGCTAAGACCGCGGTGGCGATCGGCTACGATACGCGCATCAAATCGCGTGAATTTGCAGAAATCGCGGCGCGTGTGCTTGCCGCCCGTGGGATCACAGTATGGATCTACGACCGCCCCCTGCCGACACCGATGCTTTCCTTTGCCGTGCGCGCGCTTCACGCGCAGGCGGGGATCATGATCACCGCATCGCACAACCCTGCCGTTTATAACGGCTATAAGGTGTACGGCGAGGACGGCTGTCAGATTACGACTGCGGCGGCTGACGCAATCACAGAACGGATCAACGCACGCGATTATTTCGACTGTATTCCGAGCGAGTCCTACGAGATTATGACCGTGCCCGATGCGGTCTATACGGAGTTCCTTGACACTGTCAGCGGGCTTTCGCTCCTTTACGGCGACGCGATCGACCGTAACGTTTCGGTCGTTTATACGCCGCTTTGCGGTACGGGGCTTGAGCCTGTGACCGATATTCTGAAGAAGAACGGATTTGAAAGCGTGACGCTCGTGTCGGAGCAGGCAAAGCACGACGGGAATTTTCCGACCTGCCCCTTCCCGAATCCCGAGCTGCCCGAGGCAATGCAATTGGGGCTTTCTTACGCCGAGCGTGTATCTGCCGAGCTTTTGCTGGCGACCGACCCCGACTGTGACCGCGTCGGCGTTGCGGTGCGTACCCCCGACGGCTACCGACTGCTGACGGGCAACGAGGTCGGGGTGCTTCTTCTTGATTATATTTGCACACAGAGAGAAAAGCACGGCAGAATGCCGAAGGATCCCGTTTGCATCAAGACCATCGTGACAACCGACCTTGCCGAGGCGATCGCAAGGGATCACGGCGTGACGGTCGACAATGTCCTGACGGGCTTTAAGTTTATTGGCGAGAAGATCGGCGGGCTGGAGGCGCGCGGCGAGCTTTCGCGCTATCTCTTTGGCTTTGAGGAGAGCTGCGGCTACCTTAGCTCACCGCACGCACGCGATAAGGACGGCGTGAACGCCGCCTACCTGATCGTGGAGATGGCAGGCGTGCTGAAGGCGCGCGGTGAGAGTGTCCACTCACGCCTTTGTGCGATCTACGAAAAGTACGGTTACACGCAGAATACGCTGTGGTCTTATTATTTCGAGGGTGCCTCCGGCATCGATAAGATGAACGGCATTATGCATGCATTCCGCACGCAGGTAAAGGCGTTTGGGGGCAGAGCGGTAACAACCCTGCTTGACTACGAAAAGGGGCTTGACGGACTCCCAAAATCCGACGTGCTCAAGTTTTTTTTCGACGGCGGCAGTATCGTCGTGCGTCCTTCGGGCACCGAGCCGAAGCTGAAGATCTATATTTCGGTCAGTGCCGAAAGTGAGCGCGCGGCACAGGAAAAAACCGACGCGATCCGCAGGGATGCGGAGGCAATTATGAACGCATAAAAAGGGCTGATCTTGGCGCACGATAAAGCAGGTGCGCCAACTCTATTCGCCTGCGGCGAGTGATATGAACTTTGTGCGTGATATTGCCTGCGGCAGTGATATGCGCTACGCGCGTTTGACGTTACAAAGGCGAATAGAATATCACTGCGACCATAGAGTGCAAGGCAACTCGGAGCAATATCACTTTTGCGAAGCAAAAATATCACGCTGAGCGAAGCGAAGCATATCACTAAAAATCTTTACCGCCCAACAGTATATACCTATAAGATGTAACACGCTATACCCTGCAGGGCAAGAAGTGTGAAAAGGAGTACAGGTAAAATTGCCCGTACTCCTTTTGCTGTATTTGCGGTTGGTAAAACTTGCTTTATGGTAGGTATCCCTTCAGCCTCTTTTTTGTGCGTGTTACGTAGTGTATTGCTTTCGTCGGAATTGTTTGGCGATTTTCTCTTGCAAAAAGTATTTCGATACTGCATAGTGGTCAAAAATTAAAAACAAAGGGGTCTTTGCTAGATCGTACAATCGGTTGGCGACCCTTTTACCGTTGGCGGCGATCTTGATTTGCCCGGCGGCGCGATTACGCTTCGCTGCGTACTCAAAAAGCCGAAGGTTGAAGTTTTTGTACTGTTTTTCTGCTTTCTTGTGCAGGGCTTTGTTGTAAAACAAGGTTGCTGAGGTAAATGGAGGTATGACATATGGTAAGACGGGATATAGCACCCTGCTATTTCGACGAGCACCGCGATTTTATGGAGACGGTGGGTGGTAAAGCCGAACATTGAGATCTAGCGTAAGAGTGCGTGCAAGCTACCGCCATCGCAAAGGACGGCACGCCGATTAAGGAGGAGCGAGGATATTGGAATCTGGTGGACGGCTACGCCGCTTTTGCTCCGCAGGGCGATATGACGGCAGGGGAGAATAATTATACGATCACGCTTACATAACTAAAAACGGATGCCGCGGCATCCGTTTTTAGTTATCAGCGGTTGAGGATCAGCTTCGTGAGCTCTACGGGGTCGACGATCTTGTCGCCCTTGTAGACGCGCATATTGCCCGATGCGATCTCATCGATCAGGATGACCTCGCCGTTGTTGTAGCCAAACTCGAACTTGATATCCCACAGGTCAAGACCGATCGACTTCAGATCGTCGGCAACGATCTTCGTAATCTTCAGCGTCTGCTCCTTCATGCTCTCGAACATTGCGGGGGTCATAACGCCGAGGGCTGCAAGCCCCTCTCCCGTTACCAGCGGATCGCCCTTCTCATCGTTTTTGAAGGTGCATTCCACGTAGCCGCCCTCGAGAACGGTTCCGTCCTTGATATATTCGCCGTATCTGCGGATAAAGCTACCGGTTGCGACCAGACGGCAAATAACCTCAAGCCCGTGACCGAATACGGTGCCGGGAAGCACCTCCATCGTTGCGTCCTCGATGTTCGCGCTGACGTAGTGCGTCTTGATGCCTGCCTTCTTCAGAAGCTCGAAGTAGTGGATCGAGGTCTTGAGATTCTCGCGGCCGATGCCCTCAATGGTAAGACCTACGGTGTTTTCGCCCGGATCAAACACGCCGTCCTTGCCCGTGCAATCGTCCTTGAACTTCAAGAGCACGTTGCCGTTGTCAAGTGCGTATACATCCTTGGTTTTACCGGTGTAAAGCTTTTTCATAGTAGATACTCCTTTATGCTGTACAATATTCACAATTTGTATTTTAACACTTTTTCTGCGATTTGTATAGGGGGTTTTTGAAAAAAACAGAGAATTTTATATTATTTTCTGTTTTATTTCTTATAAAACCAGCGTATAGCTGAGCATTTCATAGTGCAGGCGTGAGCCGATATCGACGCCGAGCGGCAAAAGCGCCAGCGCGATGAACAGCTCTTCCCCCGTTTTGATATCCGAAAGAGTCGCGTACTCGCCCTCAATCTTTTTTACAACGTAGTCCTTCGGTTCCATTTTTTCTCGCTTTCATACGACAGGATTGTTCTATATTCGTATTATATATCCAATATATCTTTTTTGCAAGAGTTTTTTCTTTTTATCTTGACAAATTTATAAAAGGGTGTTATACTGATTCTGTGATGAAAATCACAAAATTGAAATTGGAGGATTTTTTGGCAATGAAAACGATCGGCAACCTTCTTTGGTTCTTCTTCACCGGCTTGGAGACTGCAATTCTGTGGTTCTTCCTTGGCATCGCATGGTGCATTACCCTCATCGGTATTCCCTTCGGTAAGCAGGCATTCAAGCTCGCAAAGCTTTCTGCTTGGCCTATGGGTAAGACCGTAAACGGTAATTTCGGCTCGCATCCCATCGCAAACATCGTTTGGTTCCTGTTTGGTGGATTCTCGCTTGCAATCAGCTACTTCTTCCTTGGCATTGTTTGGTGCGTTACCATCATCGGTATCCCCTTTGGCAAGCAGGCATTCAAGCTGGCTAAGCTGTCCATCGCTCCGTTCGGCGCAACCATCGCCTAATTGATTGCTACATAAAAAACAAGACCGTTTCGGTCTTGTTTTTTTGTTTTGTATCTGTTTTTCGCGTTTTGATGCTTTTAACCGTTTATATATTGTAAGAGGAATGCTATGCTATTTAAAAAACAACTGGCGAAGCGCGTGCTTGCAGGCGCGGAGCAGGTCGCCGTCCGCTACGATATGCTGATGCCCAGCCCGAAAACTGTACGGCAGAGGAGGCAATCGAGTGCTTTTCGATAACGGGAGCGTTGGTAAGGTCGTATTAAAGGTGAAGTGATAAGAGCCTGTCTCAAATCGTATTTGAGACAGGCTCTTTCTTGACTTGCCTTCCAAAAAATAGCGGGCGCAAAGTGAAAAATTCTCTTTACATCGCGGTCGTTTTGTGGTATACTATAATGAATAAAAAACAGAGGAAGGAGCAGACAATGGAGAGCTTTAAGCTACAAAGCCCATACGCGCCAACGGGCGATCAGCCCGAGGCGATCGAGACCTTGGTAAACGGGCTGAAGGAAGGCAAAAAAATGCAGACGCTGATGGGCGTGACCGGCTCGGGCAAGACCTTTACGATGGCGAACGTGATCGCACGGATCAACCGACCGACGCTCGTGCTGGCGCACAACAAGACGCTCGCCGCACAGCTTTGCTCCGAGTTCCGCGAATTCTTCCCGGAAAATGCGGTGGAATATTTCGTGTCCTACTACGATTACTACCAGCCCGAGGCGTATATTCCCGGGCGGGATATGTATATCGAGAAGGACGCGCTCGTCAACGACGAGATCGACAAGCTACGCCACAGCGCGACATCTGCCCTCTTTGAACGGCGCGACGTCATCATCGTTGCCAGCGTTTCCTGCATCTATTCGCTTGGTGACCCAGCCGAGTATCAGGACCTGCAGATTTCGATGCGCGTGGGGCAGGAGATGTCGCGTGAGGATCTGATCCGCCGTCTCGTCACCATTCAATACGAGCGCAACGACATCAACTTTGTGCGCGATAAATTCCGCGTGCGCGGAGATACGGTTGAGATCCTCCCCGCATCCTCGGGTGACGTTGCCGTCCGCGTGGAGTTTTTCGGCGAGGAGATCGACCGATTGAGTGAGATCAACATCGTGACGGGTGAGATCATCCGCTCGTTGAATTATACCGTTATTTTTCCCGCGACGCACTATGCCGTATCGGACGAAAAGAGGGAAGCGGCACTCTCCGAGATCCAAAGAGAGATGGAGGAGCGCGTCGAATATTTCAAAGCTCAGAACAAGCTCCTTGAGGCACAGCGCATCGAGGAGCGCACCAAATACGATCTTGAAATGTTGCGTGAGGTCGGCTTCTGCTCGGGGGTTGAAAACTATTCCCGCGTGCTGGCAGGCCGCGCACCCGGCTCAACGCCCTTTACGCTACTCGATTATTTTCCAAAGGATTTTGTCCTGTTTGTCGACGAGTCGCACGTCACGATCCCGCAGGTGCGCGGAATGAGCGGCGGCGACACCGCCCGCAAGCGTAACCTGATCGACTACGGCTTTCGCTTGCCCTCGGCATATGACAACCGTCCTTTGCATTTTGATGAGTTTGAATCGAAGCTCAATCAGGTGATCTTTGTCAGTGCAACGCCCGAGCAGTATGAGAACGAGCATTCCGAGGGGTATGCCGAGCAGATCATCCGCCCGACGGGGCTGCTTGACCCCGAGATCGACGTGCGCCCCGTAGCAGGGCAGGTCGACGATCTGATGATGGAGGCGCGCCGCGTTGCCGAATCGGGCGGCAAGGTGCTTGTCACGACGCTGACGACCAAGATGGCGGAGGATCTGACCGAATATCTTGCCTCGAACGCCATCAAGGTCAAGTATATCCACCACGAGGTCGAGACGATGGAGCGCCAGCAGATCGTTCGCGATCTGCGTCTTGGCGTATTCGACGTGCTGGTTGGCATCAACCTTCTGCGTGAGGGCTTGGATATTCCCGAGGTCGCGCTTGTTGCGATCCTCGATGCGGATAAGGAGGGCTTTTTGCGCTCCGCTACCGCGCTGATCCAAACCGTCGGCCGTGCCGCGCGTAACCTCGACGGCAGGGTCATTATGTACGCTGATACCGTCACGCGCTCAATGCAGCGGGCGATCGACGAGACCGCACGCCGCCGAAAGATTCAGGCAGAGTATAACGAGGCACACGGCATCACGCCGAGAAGCGTGACGAAGACGGTGCGCGACCTGATCGAGATCGGCAAGAAGGAAGAGCCGAAGAAGACAAAGAAGAAGATAACCGCCGCCGAGCGCGAGCGCACGATCGAGGAGATGACGCGTGAGATGAAGGAAGCCTCGCGCCGCCTCGAATTCGAGCGAGCTGCCTATCTGCGCGACCGCATCCGCGATCTGCGTGCCACGAAATAAAGGAGGATCCATGGCAAATAACAAGATTGAAATCATCGGCGCGCGCGTGAATAATTTGAAAAATATCAGTCTGACCATCCCGCGCGATCAGCTCGTGGTGCTAACGGGACTCTCGGGCTCTGGTAAATCCTCGCTTGCATTTGATACGCTTTATGCCGAGGGGCACCGCCGCTTCGTGGAATCGCTCTCCTCGTATGCGCGTATGTTTCTCGGGCAGATGGACAAGCCCGACGTCGATTCGATCGAGGGGCTGTCGCCCGCGATCTCGATCGACCAGAAAACGACCTCAAAAAACCCGCGCTCCACGGTGGGAACGGTGACCGAGATCTACGACTATCTGCGCTTGCTTTACGCGCGTGTGGGAACGCCGCACTGTCCCGTTTGCGGCAAGGAGATCACACGCCAATCGGTTGACAGTATTCTTGATAAAATTATGTCGCTTGACGAGGGCACGCGCTTTATGGTGCTGTCGCCGCTGGTGCGCGGACAGAAGGGGATGCACGAGAAGGTACTGACCGATCTTCGAAAAAGTGGCTACGTTCGCGTGCGCGTGGACGGCAGTCTTTACGATCTGTCCGAAGAAATCACGCTCGACAAAAATCAAAAGCATAGCATTGACGCGGTGGTTGACCGCCTCGTAATGCGTGATGATATCCGTTCCCGTCTTTCCGACTCGGTCGAGTCGGCGCTGAAGCTCTCTGATGGCCGTGTGACCGTTGTGACGATGCCGCGTGCGGGAGAGGGCGAGGAGCTTGAATTTTCACAGAAGTATGCGTGTGAGGAGCATAATTTCAGCTGCGGCGAGCTTGAGCCGCGTATGTTCTCCTTCAACAACCCCTACGGTGCCTGCCCCGAGTGTGCGGGGCTTGGTGAGCAGCAGATCTTCTCCCCCGAGAAGCTGATCCCGCATAAGGAGCTGTCGCTTCGCCAGGGGGCGATCGTGTGTAACGGCTTCAAAACGATGGAGGAGGAGAGCTGGAACGGCCCTGTTCTGAGCAAGGTCGGTGAGCTTTACGGCTTTACGCTCGATACGCCGATCTCTGACTACACGCCGCAGGCATATCAGGTGCTTCTTTACGGTACTGGCGACCGCACGTACGATGTCGTCCGTTACTTTGGTAAGGAATCGAAATTCCAGCACACGAAGTTCGAGGGCATCATTCCCATGATAGAACGCCGCCGCGGTATGATGGGCGAATATTACGATGAATTTTTAGAGGAGGCACCCTGTCCCGTTTGCCACGGAAAGCGACTCTCGGCGGCGGTGCTTGCCGTCACGGTCGGCGGACTCAATATCGACGAGATCTGCCGTCTTTCGATCGGAGATATGCTGGATTTTGTAAACAGGCTGACCTTTGATGCTGAAAGGACGGCGATCGCATCCGAGATCTTAAAGGAAATCCGCGCGCGGCTTGGCTTCTTGGTAAGCGTCGGGCTTGACTATCTGACGCTTGCGCGTAAGGCGGGCACGCTGTCGGGCGGCGAGGCACAGCGCATCCGTTTGGCAACGCAAATCGGCTCCTCTCTTGTCGGTGTGCTTTATATTCTGGACGAGCCGAGCATCGGTCTGCACCAAAGAGATAACAGCAAGCTGATCGCGACGCTGAAGCGGCTGCGCGATCTTGGCAACAGCGTGATCGTCGTCGAGCACGACGAGGAAACGATGGAAAGCGCCGATTATCTGATCGACATCGGCCCCGGGGCGGGCATTCACGGCGGCGAGGTCGTTGCCGCGGGTACCCCGCGTGAGGTTGCGAAATGCCGCCGCTCGATCACGGGTGACTATCTGTCGGGACGGCGCATGATTCCCGTGCCCAAATACAGAAGAGAGGGAAGCGGAAAGACGTTGCGTGTCGTCGGCGCGAGCGAGAACAACCTGAAGAACGTGACGGTCGATTTCCCTCTTGGCAAGCTGATCTGCGTGACGGGCGTTTCGGGCTCGGGTAAATCCTCGCTGATCAACAGCATTCTTTATCGCGCGCTGGCGCGTGATCTTAACCGCGCCAACACCTTCCCGGGTAAGCATGAGCGCATCGAGGGCATCGAGCATCTTGATAAGATCATTGCCATCGACCAGAGCCCGATCGGGCGCACACCGCGCTCAAACCCCGCGACCTATACGGGCCTTTTCGGAGATATCCGCAGCCTTTTTGCCAAAACGCGTGAGGCAAATGCCAGGGGCTACGGCCCGGGGCGCTTCTCCTTCAACACGCGCGGCGGCCGCTGCGAGGCGTGTGAGGGTGACGGTATGAAATGTATCGAGATGCATTTTCTGCCCGACGTGTATGTGAAGTGCGACGTTTGTAAGGGTATGCGCTACAACCGCGACACGCTCGAGGTGCAGTATAAGGGCAAAAACATTTACGAGGTGCTGGAGATGACCGTGGAGGAGGCACTCTCCTTCTTTGACGGTCTGCCGTCCCTGACGCGCAGGCTCAAAACGCTTTACGACGTGGGGCTCGGCTATATCAAGCTCGGACAGTCCTCGACAACCCTGTCGGGCGGTGAGGCACAGCGTGTGAAGCTCGCTACCGAGCTTGCGCGGCGGGGTACGGGACGTACCGTCTATATCCTTGACGAGCCGACCACAGGTCTGCACACCCACGACGTCGCGCGCCTCGTTGAGGTCCTGCAGAAGCTGACCGACGCCGGAAACACCGTCATTGTGATTGAGCACAATCTTGATCTGATCAAGACTGCCGATCATATCATCGACCTCGGTCCCGAGGGGGGCGACGGCGGCGGTACCGTCATCGCAACGGGAACGCCCGAGGAGATTGCAAAATGCGAGCGTTCCTATACGGGACAGTATCTATTGACAAAATTGGAGGACAAAAAGGAATGATTCCCGAAATTCGCGTTAAAAAATTAGATCCGCGCGCCACGCTGCCAAAGTTCGGCTCGGAATACGCCGCGGGGGCTGATCTTGTGGCACTGCTTGACGCGCCCCTGACGATCGAGTCGGGCGAAACGGTGCTGGTGCATACGGGGCTTGCAATGGAGATCCCCGAGGGCTACGGCGGCTTTATCTACGCGCGTAGCGGACTTGCCAGCAAGCGCGGGCTTGCCCCTGCCAATAAGGTTGGCGTTGTGGATGCCGACTACCGCGGCGAGGTAATGGTTGCCCTTTACAATCAGTCGAAGACCGCACAGGTCATTGAGGACGGCGAGCGCATCGCGCAGCTTGTGATCGCGCCCTTTTTGAAGGTGACCTATATCGAAGCTGACGAGCTTTCCGACACCGTGCGCGGTGCGGGCGGCTTCGGCTCAACGGGAAGAAAATAAGGAGAGACATCGTGGCAGACTTAAAGCAGGAAATTGAAAGACGGCGCACCTTTGCGATTATCTCGCACCCTGACGCCGGAAAAACCACGCTGACCGAGAAGTTTTTGCTTTACGGCGGCGCAATTCAGTCCGCGGGAACCGTCAAGGGAAAGGCGAGCGATAAGCACGCCGTTTCCGACTGGATGGAGATCGAGAAGCAAAGAGGTATCTCGATCACCTCGTCGGTCATGCAGTTTGAGTACAACGGCTACTGCATCAACATTCTCGATACCCCGGGACACCAGGACTTCTCGGAGGACACCTACCGCACGCTGATGGCGGCGGACAGTGCCGTGATGGTCATTGACGCGGCGAAGGGCATCGAGCCGCAGACGCGCAAGCTCTTTCACGTTTGCGCGAAACGGGATATCCCAATCTTCACCTTTATCAACAAGCTCGACCGTGAGGCGCAGGATCCCTTCGATCTGCTTGACGAGCTGGAGCGTGAGTTCGGCATCGGCACCTATCCGATGAACTGGCCGATCAGCTGCGGCGTGAATTTTCAGGGTGTCTACGACCGCGCGAAAAAGTGCATTCTGACCTTTGAAAACCACCACGGCGGCCGTCAGCGTCTGGAGGCGATCGCGTGCGATATCACCGAGACCGAAAAGCTCGACTCTCTGATCGGCGAATACCGCCGCCGCGAGCTTTGCGAGCAGGTCGAGCTGCTTGACGGCGCGTGCTTTGATTTTGACCTTGAGAAGGTGCGTCACGGCAAGCTTTCACCCGTCTTCTTCGGCTCGGCACTCAACAACTTCGGTATCGAGCCGTTTCTCGAGAGCTTCCTCGAGATGACGACGTCCCCCTTGACGCGCAAGGCAGAGGGGGGCGAGGTCGATCCCTTTGACGAGCGCTTCTCGGCATTCGTCTTTAAGATCCAGGCGAATATGAACAAGGCGCACCGTGACCGCATCGCCTTTATGCGCATCTGCTCGGGTAAATTCGAGCGCAACGAGGAATATTTCCACGTGCAGGGCGGTAAGGCGCTCAAGCTCTCCCAGCCCCAGCAGATGATGGCGCAGGAGCGCGAGATCATTGACACCGCATATGCGGGCGACATCATCGGTGTGTTCGATCCCGGCATCTTCTCGATCGGGGACACGATTGCCGATCCTTCTATGAAGATCCGCTTCGAGGGCATTCCCACCTTCGCTCCCGAGCATTTTGCCATCGTCGAGCAGATCGACTCGATGAAGCGCAAGCAGTTCGATAAGGGAATGCGACAGATTGCGCAGGAGGGGGCGATTCAGATCTTCACCCTGCCGGGCTCGGGTATGGAGCGCGTGATCGTCGGTGTGGTCGGTATGCTTCAGTACGAGGTGCTTGAGCATCGTATGCTGACCGAGTACGGGGTAAAATACAGAAAAACCGATCTGCCGCACACTCTGATCCGTTGGGTTGAAAACAAGGATATTGATATCTCACGCCTGAAGCTGTCGGCAGACACCCGTTGGATTCAGGACTTCCACGGCAACGATCTGTTGATCTTCTCGGGCGAGTGGAGTATTGATTGGGCACTGTCGAATAACGAGGGACTGATCCTTTCGGAATTCGATAAAATGTAAAGGAAAGTATGAAAAAACAAGATCCCTACGTATACACTCTGCCGCGTGAAATGGCAGAGCCGTTGGTTCTTTGGTTTCGCGAAAAAAAGCGCGATCTGCCGTGGTGACGGGAGGTCACGCCCTACCGTGTGTGGATCTCCGAAATTATGCTGCAGCAGACGCGTGTAGAGGCGGTCAAGCCCTATTTTGAGCGTTTCCTTCGGGAGATTCCCGACGTGCGTGCGCTTGCCAACGTGCCCGAGGAGAAGCTCTTGAAGCTCTGGGAGGGGCTTGGCTATTACAGCCGCGCCCGCAATCTGCAAAGGGCGGCAAGGGAGATCGTTCTGCGCCACGGCGGCGAGCTGCCGAAGAGCTACGCGGAGCTGGTCGCCCTGACGGGTGTCGGTGAGTATACCGCGGGGGCGATCGCCGCCTTCGCCTTCGGTCAAGCCGTGCCCGCCGTGGACGGAAATGTCCTGCGCGTGATCGCGCGTGTTGCCGCGATCGAGGATACGATCGATGAGCCGCACGTCAAGCGTGCAATCCGTACGGCACTTTCGGAGATCATTCCCGCCGACGCACCGTCGGATTTTGGGCAGGGACTCATTGAGCTTGGCGCAACGGTTTGCGGTCCGTCGGGGCCGCCGAGCTGTGCCGAATGCCCGATCGCGCCCTTTTGCAAGGCAAACGCCGCGGGTGCCCCTTCCGTCTATCCGCACCGCAAGAAAAAGGCAGGGCGACGGATCGAGGCACGCACCGTGCTTTTGTTGTTTGACGGTCGCCGCTGTGCCATCCGCCGCCGCCCACCGCGGGGGCTTCTGGCAGGGCTATACGAGTTCCCGAATTTTCAGGGGAGCCTCTCGGAGCGTGAGGTGACCGAGGCGGTCCGCGCGATGGGGGTCGAGCCGTTACAGATCACGCCGCTGCCGAGTGCCGTTCATATTTTCACTCACATCGAATGGCATATGACGGGCTACGCCGTGAAGATCGCCGACGGCGACGCACCGCACGCCGACGGACTGATCTTTGCCGATCGCGAGGGAATCGGGGATGAATATGCAATTCCCTCCGCATTCTCTAAATTCAAGGAGCAAATGCCGTAAAAGGAGACTGTCTCAACCGCACGGTTGAGACAGTCTCTTTTTTGTTAATTCTGCTTTTGTACGCTTTTGTACTCGTCGTAATAACGGTAGTAAGGGCAGTGCTGCGTGCGGCGGCTGATGAAGTTTGCCATATCGTCCTCGTCAAGACGGGCACTGCAGCCGTAGGAATCGTAGAATTCATCGTAATCATAAAATTCGCAGGTCTCACAGTTGGACGGGGGTAAGGGGCGCTTCACCTGTTTTTTTGCTTCCATATGATCTGCCTCCTTTCGTTATTCGGGAACTCTCCCAATTTCATTATAGCATATCTTTTGAAAAATGTAAAGTTTTTGGGCGGAAAAGATGACTTTGCTCTGAAAAAAGGAGATTTTAAGGCTTGATACACGGCGATAGCATCGACGCATAGGATAATAGGGAAAGGGGACGCATCCCCGAATCTTACCGGGAGGGTTATTATGAATATGAACAACAACTGTCTGTGCCACTTGTTTGATGACAACTGCACCTGGATCATCATCCTTGCACTCGTCATCCTCTTTTGTTGCTGCTGCGGCTGATCCTGACCCTGCACCCCGGGCGACCGGGGTTTTTTCTTTTTTTGTTCTATTCCCGCAGGGTCGCGTATAGAATATAGCAGTAAAGGGGGTACTTCTATGTTCGTATATTCCGTGAGGGCGGGAACTCTTAAATTTCTGACGCTTTTGGTGCTGACGCTTGCCGCCGTTATCACGCTTGCCGTATTTGCAAGACCCGAAAGCATTGCCGCCGACGCCGCCGTGAATGAAAATATCAAATACAGCGGTGTCAGATCTGCTGAGGATGCACGCGTTTTTTTGGAGCAGTTCGGCTGGCAGACCGACCAAAAGCCCGTGGAGTCGGGCAGCTTTACTCTGCCCGCTGATTTTGACCGCGCGCTTGCGGGGTACAACGAGATTCAGTTGGCGCAGGGGCTCGATCTTTCCAAATACACGAAAAAGACGGTCACGCGCTATACCTTTACCGTGACGAATTACAAGGGGTACGAGGGGACGGTTTATGCCAACGTCATCGTTTATAAAAACAAGGTGGTCGGGGGCGATATTTCCTCAGCCTCGCCCGACGGCTTTTTGCACGGATTTTCGGCACCGTAATTTGTAAAAACGCTGGACGAATCAAAAGTGCCTGTGGTAAACCAAAGGTGATTTTTGAAAAACGGGGTTTTGCGGTATGAATTCAAACCAACCAAGGAGCAACTAAAGCTTCTGGATTGGGAAAGGGTTATTTTGTTCCATTTCGGGATCCGTAGCTTTTACATAGACCATTGCGACCGGGACAATCAGAAAATGTCGCTTTCCGCCTTTCATCCCAAATCGCTCGACTGTGAGCAGTGGATCCGTGAGGCGAAGGATGCTGGCTTCAAATATACGATTCCGACCTGTAAGCATCAAGACGGGTTTGCAAACCGGCCCTCAAAATATACCGAGTATTCGGTCAAGAATACGCTGTGGAAGGACGGAAAGGGCGCTTTGGTTTGACTGTGAGATCAACGAGGACTCGATCAAGACGGCGGACGAGCCTACGAGCATTCGGTTGACCGATTTCAAGCTTGCGTAGAATCTGCCGAGCCCTTATCAAGCTTAAGGTGCTGTCTCAAATGCAAAATTTGAGACAGCACCTTAAAAAATGTTTGCATTTTTTTGGTAAATATGGTAAAATGTATATACAACAGAGAAAGGAGGATCCTTTATGTCCGAAAACAGAATCATTACCGTTGCGCGTCAGTACGGAAGCGGCGGGCGTGAGATCGGCGAGCATCTTGCCGCGTTGATGGGTGTTAAAAAATACGACCGAGAGCTGATCACGATGTCTGCAGAGGCAGGTAACCTTGATGAAAAAACGGTAGAAAAGGTGGACGGAACCGCCGCAAACAGTCTGCTTTACACGCTGGCAATGGGCTCGAATATTTTCGGGATCCCCGCCACGTTTGGCTATCACGTTCCGATCAACGACCGACTCTTTATTCTGCAATCCGACGTGATCCGCAATCTTGCCGCGAAGGAAAGCTGCGTGATCATCGGCAGATGTGCCGATTACGTTCTGCGCGACCACCCGGGGCGGATCAGCATCTTCGTTTACGCGGATCTTGAGGATCGCAAAAAACGCGTGGCACAGCGTCACGATATGACCGAGTCGGAGGCACTCGATCTCATCAACAAGACCGACCGCCGTCGCTCCTCCTACTATAATTTCTACACGGGGCGCAAGTGGGGAAAATACGACAATTACCATCTGGCAGTCAACAGCTCGGTGCTGGGGTCCGAGGGAACCGCACGGGCAATTTACGAATATATTAAACTTTTGGAAGAATAAGACTATGCTTTGCGTAAAACCCACCGACATTGCGAAAATTGACACCGCGGCAGAAGTACGCGGCGTTCCCGTTCTGACGCTGATGCGTCGGGCGGGGGATGCCGTTGCCGACGCGATCATGGCGGCACGCAGGCCTTGCCGCGTTCTGATTCTTTGCGGCGGCGGTAACAACGGCGGCGACGGCTATGCCGCGGCGCTCCGCCTTTATGGGTACGGCTATACCGTGACGGCCGTCGATCTGCTCGGTAAGGGGCAGAGAAGTGAGGCGGGGCAGTATTTTTACAGGGAATACGAATCCATCCTCGGTGCGCCGTCGGTCCTCTCGCTTCCCGACGCGATCGGTGCGTGCGACGTGATCGTTGACGCGATTTTCGGCACGGGGTGTGCGGGCACGCTTTCGGATTCTGTGTGCGAGGCGATCGCGCTTGCAAACGCATCCGGCGCTCTCCGCGTTGCCGTGGACCTGCCAACGGGGATCGATGGCGCGTCAGGGCGAGTCGGCGCGACCTCTTTTCATGCGGATTTGACCGTCACGCTCGGCTTTTATAAGGTGGGCTCGCTTTCCTATCCCGCGCGTGCGGAATGCGGAGAGATGATCCTTGCGGAGCTTGGTTTTTTACCCTGCGATACCGACGGGATTGAAGGGGGCTGCGAAACACTCACGCCCGCAGAGCTTCGGCAATTGCTCGGATCCCGCCCGCAAAACTCGCACAAGGGGAGCTTTGGCACCGCATATCTTTATTGCGGCAGTGCGCTATACCGCGGTGCGGCGGTGCTTGCCGTTGGCGGTGCGCTTCGTATCGGCGTGGGGCTTTGCGCGATCGCGTCGGTGCCGAGCGTAACGGAGCAGGTGCTGGCGGCGTATCCCGAGGCGATCTGTAAGGATCAAGGCGAATCCCCGGCGGGGGCGGATGCGATCCTATGCGGCTGCGGACTTGGCGTAACCGAATATACAAAGTCGCTCGTGCGCGAGCTTTTGACGCAGGACGGCGCGCCGCTCGTGCTTGATGCCGACGCGCTCAACGCCCTCGCCGCAATGCCTGACGGCAATATACTTTTGAAAAACGCAACGCGAAGCGTTGTTTTGACTCCGCATCCGCTTGAGTTTGCGCGCCTGACGGGGCGCACCGTCAGTGAGGTGCAGGCAGTCCGTCTCACACTCGCACAGGAATACGCGCAGGAAAATCGCGTGACGCTCGTTTTGAAGGGGGCGGGCACCGTGATCGCCGATAAAAGCGGCAGAGTATTCATCAACCGAAGCGGCTCCTCCGCACTTGCAAAGGGGGGGAGCGGTGACGTGCTCGCGGGCGCGATCACAGGGCTTCTGGCGCAGGGGATCAGTCCTGCCGATGCCGCGGCGGCAGCGGTCTTCTTGCACGGCGTTGCGGGGGACACCCTCGCGGCGGAGTATTCGGAATACGGCGTACTGCCGCACGAATTGCCGCGGCAGATGGCACGGGAGCTACAAGCGATCCTATCATAAAAAAACAGAGCAAAGGGATACCTACCATAAAGCAAGCTTTACCACCCGCAAATACAGCAAAAGGAGTACGGGCAATTTTGCCTGTGCTCCTTTTTACACTTCTTGCCCTGCAAGGTATAGTGTGTTACACCTTATAGGCATACTGTTGGGCGGTAAGGATTTTTAGTGATATGCTTCGCTTCGCTCAGCGTGATATTTTTGCTTCGCAAAAGTGATATTGCTCCGAGTTGCTATGCAACTCTATGGTCGCAGTGATATTCTATTCGCCTTTGTAACATCACACGCGCGTAGTGCATATCACTCGCCGCAGGCAAATAGAGTTGGCGCACCTTCGACAAAGCAGGTGCGCCAAACGGCTCTGTTTTTTCGTTTCATTGTAACCAACTGGTACCAATGGTTACGTCAACCGTGAGCTTTACGGCGGCGTCAAGCACGCTCGCCATCTCCTCGCGCAAGATCAGCGCCACGCGCTCGGCATCGCTTTTGTGCGCTTCAACGATCAGCTCGTCGTGCACCTGCATCACGAGGTGGGCATCGACTCCCTCGCGCCGCAATCGCTCGTCCACGCGGATCATCGCCAGCTTCATCAGGTCGGCGGCGGTTCCCTGGATCGGGCTGTTCATTGCAACGCGGCGACCAAACGCCTTGACCATTGCGTTCTTCGCCGCAAGCTCGGGGATCTCGCGGCGGCGACCGAACAGAGTGGTCGTATAGCCACACTCGGCGGCATTCGCAACGGTTTGAGAGAGATATTCGGATATGGAGGGGTAGGTCGCAAAATAGCCGTCGATATAACGCTTCGCCTCGGCATTCGAGATCTTAAGATCCTGCGCCAGAGAATACGCGCCGATACCGTAGACGATCCCGAAGTTGACCGCCTTCGCGCGCTTGCGCAGCTCCTCGTTCACCGCCTCCTCAGGCAAATGAAAAACCGCGGCGGCGGTCCTTCTGTGAATGTCGGCACCGCTATTGAAGGCATCGATCATCATCGCGTCACCCGAAAGGCAGGCGAGCAGACGAAGCTCAATCTGTGAGTAGTCGGCATCAACCAGCAGGTAGTCCTCGTTTTCGGTAATGAAATATTGGCGCATTCGTCGACCGAGTGCCGTGCGGATCGGAATGTTCTGCAAATTCGGCTCTGCCGAGGAGAGTCTGCCCGTTGCCGTCAGCGCCTGCTTGAATTCGGTGTGGATGCGTCCATTTTCGTCCGCTACCTTCAGAAGTCCGACGGCATAGGTCGAGTAGAGCTTGGATACCTGACGGTATTCAAGGATCTCTTCAACGATCGGATGCGCCTGACGAAGCGATTCCAGAACCTCGGCATTCGTCGAGTAGCCCGTCTTCGTTTTCTTCGGGGCGGGGAGGGAAAGGTCGGTGAAAAGCACCTCTGCCAGCTGCTTTGGAGAGTTGACATTGAATTCGCGCCCTGCCAGCTGATAGATACGCTCGGTGGCGATATTCATCGCGTCAAGCAACTCGTCGCCGAAGCGCTCCATTCCCTCGCGGTCAAGACGAAAGCCGAAATGCTCCATCCGCGCAAGAATGGGAGAAAGCGGAAGCTCAATCTTGCGCAAAAGCTCGGTCGAGCCGATCTCTTCAATCTCCTTTGCGAGGATCTCTTCCATTTCATTATAATAGGCAGTCATAGCACCGTTGCCGTCGTAAACGACCCCGAGTGTTTTGAGCAGGACCGATGCAAGCGTTGGCTGACCCGCCGCGGCGTTTCGCACGTATGCGTAAAGCATCAGGTCATCAAAGATCACGGCGGGGTCGATTCCAGCGCTGTATAGCGCGTGAAGGATCGGCTTGCCGTCAAAGCAGAGGATGCGGCGCGAGCCGTCAAAAATTCCTGCAACGGCGGAAAGCGGACCGCGGTAACAAAGATGCAGATTGTTTGCGGAGAGGTAAAGCGCGCCGTCACTATACGCGAGCGATAGCGGAGAGGGGAGGGCAAGCACCGCGTCGGCATCCGCATCACGGTAAATGGTGGCGCTTGACGCAGCTTCCCCCGCGGTTGGGGTCAGAAGTCCGAATTTGCGGATCAGCGCGGAAAACTCAAGCTCCGTGAATTTTTCAAGCAGAGACGTACGATCGATCCCGCGGTAGGTAAGATCGGCGAGCGTTTTTTCAATCGGCACGTGCGTTTCAATGGTGCCGAGGGTGCGGGAGAGAAAGGCGTTGTCGCGGTCGCGCAAGAGCTTCTCACGCAGTCCCTTTGCGATTTCGCCCGAGTCGATGTTTTCATAAACCCCCTCGAGATTGCCGAAAAGCTGGATCATACGGACCGCAGTCTTTTCGCCGACCCCCGTAACACCGGGGATGTTGTCGGAGGAGTCGCCCATCAATCCCTTGAGCTCAATGAGCTGTGACGGCTCAACGCCGTACTTTTCATAAAACGCATCGCGGTCAAAGGTCAGCGTGTCGCTGTTGCCCGCGAGAAGTACGCGGATGTGTGGAGCGATTAGCTGTAAAAGGTCGCGGTCACCTGACAGGATATAGGCATCGGTATCCCCTGTGTCCGATGCCATCGTTGCAACGGTGCCGAGCAGGTCGTCAGCCTCATAGCCCTCGAGCTCCAGCACGTGGATGCCCATTGCGGAAAGGCACGCCTTGGCATCGTCAAACTGCTCCAGCAGCTCAGGCGGTGTTGGGCGTCTGCCCGCCTTGTAGGGGTCGTACAGCTTTTTACGGAAGGTCGGCGCCTTCAGGTCAAAGGCGACGGCGGCGTAATCGGGGCGGAGCGCTTCCAGCTGCCTTGTGATGATATTGATCATACCGAAGATCGCGTTCGTGTTTTTACCGGTTGCGGTCGTGAGCGGACGAATGCCGTAAAACGCGCGGTTGATGATACTGTTTCCGTCAATAGCAAGTAGCTTCTTCATAATTTATTCCTGTTCCTCGTTTTTTGCATCGGCATCCGTCGCCTCATCCTCAGGCACAACAGGCTCGTCGTCGGGGATCCCGTCATCAACGAGTACGTCGGAGACGGGCTCAACGTCAACGATGGTGTCAATGCGCGGGAAAGCCTTCAGCGCGACGCGGCAAAGACGGACGGCCGCAAAGAGGGAGAGAGCCAGCATCAGAAAATCGGTGATGGGCGAGGCAAGAATGCTTTGATGGCGGATCGCTACGTAGATCAGATTGGGGATGGAGGATACGGTGGCGAAAAGGACCGACAGGATCGCGGTGACAAGATGTAGCACCGGCGTTGCGCGGTCGATATAAAAGCGGCATTCGGTCAAAAGGAAGAAGAAAAGAAGGATGAGAGCGATCTGTACCAGAAGCTTAGAGGAGCTTCCAAGGAGGACCGAGCTGTCGAAATAGACGTAGATCACGGTAGCCACCAGCGCAAGCACGGCAGAGAGCAGGGTCAGTGCGCGCACGCCGTCCTTGCCGCCGCCGAGCGCACAGAAAATGAAATAAACGCAGCCAACGGCGGAAAAGATTAGGAGGAAGATCGAGAGCAGACGCACGGAAAGCGAAACGTTCCCCGTAACCGAGCTGATGAGCGTGACGATACCGAGGGCCATAAGCATCAGCGCGGAGAAGGAAGCGGGAAAGATCTCCGCCAGCGAATCGCGTTCCAGATCAAAGGAGATCTTCTTACGCGTGAAAATGCCGAAGGCAACCGTAAGAAGAACCCCGAGAAAGAGAAAGAGATAGGTCACATCGTCAAGAAGACCCGCCGACGGATAGTAGCCGCCGTAGGCATGATCGTAATGACGGAACAAAAGGAGCGTGCGGAGCACCGTCGAAACAGAGATCAGGGGAATCAGGCACAGGAGCAATCCGCGAAAAAGGTGAAGCTGCTGTTTTGTCATGTTTTTTCCTCACTTTAAGCATATATAATAAAAAGGTAGAAAATCGTAGCTTTTCTAAATCATACCACAATATTATTAACAAATTATATCCTTTTCAAAATCCGACGGCCAAAAATTGCAATTGTGCAAATTGCACAAAAACTAACCTCTAAATATAGTTAAAATTCTACGCAAATTTTTGGAACAAATCGGAACACAGGTATTGACGAAACAGGATTTTTCATATATAATAGAAGGGCTTGATATGCGTTGAAGCGGGAGGTGGCTACCCATAGCGGTAGGGAATTTCCGTGGAGTATGTCCGATATTTAACCGGGCGACCAAAAGAAAACAATAGCGGTGCGCTGAAAGCAGGTGCATCACGGCTGTGTTCTTTTTCTTTTCCGGATTGTCTGTGCGGCAGGCAATTCGGGTTTTGTAAGGAAGCGTTAGAAACGCGTGGCACAGTTTGATTCTTCGCCCTCCCTGAAACGATTAAATGAAGGAGGAAACAACAATGGCAGAAAAGAAAATCAGAGTGAGACTCAAGAGCTATGATCACACCCTCGTCGACGCCGCAGCGGAGAAGGTAGTTGAGATTGCAAAGAGAAACGGAAGTGCTGTGTCCGGTCCGATTCCGCTTCCGACCGAGCGTGAGATCGTAACGATCCTTCGCGCGGTTCACAAGTACAAGGACAGCCGCGAGCAGTTCGAGCTTCGTACCCACAAGAGATTGATCGACATCGTCAATCCGGGTCAGAAGACCATCGATGCACTGATGGGCGTTGAGCTCCCCGCAGGCGTGGACATCGACATCAAGGCGTAAGGATTTACGCAAAATGCCACCGGTCACGTTGACGGAATCGGAAAACCGAAAATACAAGCCGTCAACCAATAACAGGAGGAAAAATGAAAAAAGGCATTATCGGCAAGAAGCTGGGTATGACGCAGATCTTCGATGAGATCGGCAACGTTATCCCCGTAACCCTGATTGAAGCAGGGCCCTGCGCGATCGCGCAGAAGAAGACCGTCGATACGGACGGCTACGATGCAATTCAGCTCGCATACAGCGACGATAAGGAAAAGCATCAGAACAAAGCACAGCTCGGTCACTTCAAGAAGGCCGGCATCACCCCGAAGAGACATCTGAAGGAATTCAGACTTGCAGACTGTAGCGCGTACAATGCAGGTGACGTAATTACCGTCGATACCTTCGCCGCAGGCGAGAAGGTCGACATCACTGGAATTACAAAGGGTCACGGCTACACGGGCGCTGTCAAGAGATGGGGTCACCACATTCTTCGTATGACGCACGGTACCGGTCCTGTACACCGTCAGGTCGGTTCTATGGGTGCAAACTCCACCCCTTCCCGCGTTTACAAGAACAAGAAGATGGCAGGTCAGTACGGTAACGAGCAGGTCACCATCCTGAATCTCGCTGTCGTAAGAATAGACGCAGAAAAGAATCTGATCGCTGTGAAGGGTGCGGTTCCCGGCGCAAAGGGAAGCATCGTCTTCATCCGCGACTCGGTGAAAGCATAACGGAAGGAGGAAAACGCAATGCCTAATATGAAAGTTGTAGATATGGCGGGCAAAGAAGTCGGAGAGATCGCTCTGTCCGATACCGTTTTCGGTGCTGAAGTAAACGGCTCCGTTCTGCATGAAGCAGTAAAGGCTTACCTTGCAAACCAGAGACAGGGTACGCAGTCCACGCTGACCCGTACCGAGGTTTCCGGCGGCGGTAAGAAGCCCTGGAAGCAGAAGGGCACCGGTCGCGCAAGACAGGGTTCCACCCGCGCTCCTCAGTGGACGCACGGCGGTATCGCCCTCGGCCCGAAGCCCCGCTCTTATAGAATCACGCTCAACAAGAAGGTTAAGAGAGCTGCTCTGTTCAGCGCTCTGTCCTCGAAGGTCGCAGGAAACGAGATGGTCGTTGTTGATAACATCGCCCTCGCGGAGTACAAGACCAAGGCAATGGTTACAATGCTTAACGCCCTCGGTGCGGACAAGAAGGCACTCATCGTGCTTCCTGCTGCCGACGCGGTCGTTATCAAGAGCTGCGACAACATCCCCGGTGTTAAGACTGCCCTCTATAACACCATCAACGTATACGACATCCTCAACTGCGATAAGTTCATCGTAGCGAAGGAAGCTGTCGAAAAGATTGAGGAGGTATATGCAAGATGAGATCTGCCACCGAAATCATCATTAAGCCCGTCATCACCGAGAAGGCTATGGACGGACTCCAGAGCAAGCGTTATACCTTTGAAGTAAAGAAGGACGCTACCAAACCCGAGATCGCAGCTGCAATCGAAGAGCTCTTCGATGTAAAGGTTGCCGATGTCAACACGATCAGCATGAAGAAGAAGCCGAAGAGAATGGGCGTTCATGCCGGTTACACCAGTGCCTGGAAGAAGGCAATTGTCACCCTCGCTGAGGACTCCAAGACGATCGCATTCTTCGACAGCCTGAATTAAGATTTGGGAGGATAAAGTAGAATGCCTACCATGAAATTTAACCCCACGACTCCGTCGCGCAGACATATGACCGGTCCGTCTTTTGATGAGGTCACCAAATTCTCTCCCGAGAAGAGCTTGATCGCCACCAAGAAGAAGAACGCAGGCCGTAACAGCTACGGAAGAATCACCGTTCGTCATCACGGCGGCGGCAACAAAATCAAGTACAGAATGATCGATTTCAAGCGTCAGGCTGACGAGAGTGCAAAGGTCATCGGTGTCGAGTACGACCCGAACAGAACCGCATACATTGCACTCCTTCAGAATGAGGCCGGTAAGAAGAGCTACGTTCTCGCCCCTGTCGGCGTAACCGACGGCGACGTCCTCTACACCGGTGCTGATGCTGATATCAAGCCCGGAAACACCCTTCCGATCTCCGCAATTCCCGTCGGTACCATCATCCACAACATCGAGCTGTATCCCGGTAAGGGCGGTCAGCTGGTTCGTTCCGCGGGCGCTCAGGCACAGCTGATGGCAAAGGAGAACGGCACTGCACAGGTAAGACTTCCCTCCGGTGAAGTTCGTATCGTTCGTTTGGATTGCAAAGCAACCATCGGTCAGATCGGTAATGTCGAGCACGACACTATCAAGCTCGGTAAGGCAGGTAAGACCAGACACCTGGGTATCCGTCCTACCGTCCGCGGTTCGGTTATGAACCCCTGCGATCACCCGCACGGTGGTGGTGAAGGTAAATCTCCCGTTGGCCGTCCCGGCCCGGTAACCCCTTGGGGCAAGCCTGCTTTGGGTTATAAGACCAGAAACAAGAAGGCAAGAACCAATAAGTTCATCGTAAAACGCAGAGGCGACAAATAAGCCGCGATAATCTGATAAGGAGGCACAATCAATGAGCAGAAGCCTGAAAAAAGCTCCCTACGTTGAGGAGAAGCTCTTCAACAGAGTAGTAGCTATGAATGAAAAAGGCGAGAAAAAGGTGCTGAAGACCTGGTCGCGTTCATCCACTATTTTCCCTGAATTCGTCGGTCATACCATCGCCGTCCACGACGGTAGAAAGCATGTTCCGGTATATGTAGTAGAAGATATGGTTGGACACAAGCTCGGTGAGTTTGCACCCACCCGCACTTTCAAGGGTCATGCAGGATCCAAAACATCCAACAACGGTAAATAAAATTTCGAGAATCGCAATTACGCGAGAGGAGGCAAAGCCTAATAATGGAAGCAAAAGCATATCTTAAGTATGCGAGAATCTCTCCGCGCAAGGTTCAGTACGTTTTGAATCTCATCAGAGGTAAGGATACGAAGACCGCTATGGCTATTCTGAAGAATACGCCGAAGGCTGCGTCTGAGCATCTGATCAAGCTGCTGAAAAGTGCGGTAGCGAACGCAGAACACAATTTCAACATGGACGCTTCGAATCTCTATATTTCCGAGTGTTTTGTTTGCCCCGGCCCGACTCTGAAGAGAGTTATGCCGCGTGCACAGGGCAGAGCATTCAGAATCCTGAAGAGAACGAGCCACGTTACCATGGCTGTAAAAGAAAAGAATTCGGAGAAGGAGGTTGGCTAAACAATGGGACAGAAGGTAAATCCTCACGGTCTGCGTGTAGGCGTTATTAAAAACTGGGATTCCAGATGGTTTGAAAGCAAACAGACGTTTGGCGACACCCTGGTTTCCGACTACAACATCAGAAAGTATCTCAAGGAGAAGCTGCAGGCTGCAGGTGTTCCGAAGTTCGAGATCGAGCGCGACAGAAACCGCGTCAGAGTCTTCGTTCACTGCGCTAAGCCGGGTATGGTCATCGGCCGCGGCGGTGTTGAGATCGAAAAGCTGAGAGTCGAGCTGGAGAAGATGGTTGGCTGCCCTGTGGTCGTCAACGTTGTCGAGATCAAGAATCCCGACCTCAACGCACAGCTCGTTGCTGAGAGCATTGCAGTACAGCTGGAAAAGAGAACCTCTTTCCGCCGTGCAATGAAGCAGGCGATCGGCAGAACGATGCGCCTTGGCGCAAAGGGTATCAAGATTTCCTGCGGCGGCCGTCTTGGCGGCGCGGAGATCGCCCGCACCGAGCATTACCACGAAGGTACGATTCCGCTTCAGACGCTCCGTGCCGACATCGAGTACGGCTTCTGGGAAGCAAACACCACCTACGGTAAGATCGGTATCAAAGTATGGATCTACAAAGGCGAATTGCTTGCTGAAAGCGCAACCGCAAACAGACGCGCGAGAAGCGCTGACCGTCCTGACAGACGTCCGCGCCGCAACGGTGATAACAACCGCCGCGACAACAACCGCGGTCCTCGCCGCGAGGGCGGTTATGCACCCCGCCGCAACGATAGACCCAAAGCAGGGGAGGGCAGATAATCATGTTAATGCCTAAGAGAGTAAAATTCAGACGCGTACAGCGCGGTAGAATGAAGGGTAAGGCGCTTCGTGGCAACACCATTTCGAACGGTAGCTACGGCCTTGTCGCTCTTGAACCCGCATGGATCACCAGCAACCAGATCGAGGCTGCCCGTATTGCGATGACTCGTTATACCAAGCGTGGCGGTAAGGTTTGGATCAAGATTTTCCCTGATAAGCCGATCACCGAGAAGCCGGCTGAGACCCGAATGGGTTCCGGTAAGGGTTCTCCCGAATATTGGGTCGCGGTCGTTAAGCCGGGCAGAATTATGTTCGAGATGGGTGGAGTTTCCGAGCCTGTCGCGAAAGAAGCAATGCGTCTTGCCGCTCATAAGCTTCCTATCAAGTGCAAGTTTATCAGCGGTGTACCGACAAGTAAGAAAACGGA
>JAFTLE010000045.1 GCA_017452895.1 Clostridia bacterium | reverse complement strand
CAAGCCTTCAATATCACTGTCGTTGTGCGACAATATCACTCTTTGCGTCAGCAAAGAATATCACTTTATACCAACAGAAAAAGAGAGGACATTTCGGCTATAAAACCGATTTGTTCTCTCTTTCTGTCGTTATATGGGTTTTGGCTTAGCCCAATTTGTGTTTGCCTGGTCAAATGCGATGCTTGCACTTTATTCAAAGTGAAAATTCTCCGCTAAGGACATCACAATATGAGACAGCTCTTTTTTATAGGTAGGGAGTAATCATATAACCCGACAGCGACAGTCTGTAATCGCGCGAGCGCAGAAGCCTTACCAGCTCCTTTTCGTCGGCGGGGAGCGTTTTGGCACGCAGAAGGCAGGTGCCGTCGTGACCGAGGTGGTGGAAGTCCGAGCCACCCGTCACGATCAGCTCGGGATGCTCCGCGGTACGGCGTGCCACGAGTGAAACGCGTGAATTGTGACCGGGGTGCATATTGAAGACCTCGATACCGTCAAAGAGCGAAAAATCAACGTCAACGATACCTTCGCGCATCGGGTGCGCGAATATCAGGAGGCGGTCGTCGCGGCGATAGACACGTGAAAAATCCCGGATATTCTGATTGCGCATACAGTCGAGCAAAAAGGGCATATCCGCCTCGGTCACGCCGTACAGAAGATAGTCGTTGGAGTTCTCGGCAAAGCGCATCTCCATTCCCATGTAAACCTTGATTTGCATTTCCTCGCCTGCCTTCCTCGCGCGGCGCAGATCGTCGAGGTATTTGTCGATCGCCTCTGCCTCGCTGAGTCCGTCATAGGGCGTATGGAGGAAGTGGTTGGTGATCACGAGCGCGTCGGCACCGCGTGCCTTATACATTTGCACCGTTTTCTCCGCGGAGAAGTTACCGCAGGGGCTGACGGGGTGTGTGTGCGCGTGCAGCTCGATGGAATAGGGGTAGATCTCTTGCTCGGGGTTTTTCATGGGAATTCTCCTTTTCGTTTTCAAAAAGATTGTAGCATAACCGACTGGATTTTGCAAGGAAAAACGCATATTTTTTGCGCGGCACGGCAAACTAACCGAAAGGAGAGTTGCTATGGAACGATTTACCGATCTCTACCGCGAAAACGTCGCGTATATGGAGCGGCGTCTGCGTACGAAGGAGAGCTTTGATCTTATCAGCCGCCGCCTGCTCGTCGGGCGCGACGAGCTGACGCTCTTTTATATCGACGGCTTCGTCAAGGACGTCGTGATGCAAAAGCTGATGACCTATTTTCTCTCGCTGAAGGGGACGGGGGACGCTACGCATTTTGTCGACGCGCATATCCCCTACGTCGAGGTCGATCTGACCGAGTCGCCCGACAGCTTCGCCCTATTCGTTCTGTCGGGGGCGGTCGGCGTGCTTGGCAGTGCCTTCGGCGGGCGCGCTATCATCATCGACGCGCGCACCTACCCCGCGCGGAATACCGAGGAGCCGTCCGACGACCGCGTGATGCAGGGGGCGAAGGACGGATTCGTTGAGACGCTGATCTTCAATACCGCGCTGATTCGCCGCCGCTTGCGCGACGAAAGGTTAACGATGGTTTACAAAAATGTCGGAAAAAGATCAAAAACCGACGTGGTGATCTGCTATATGGAGGGCGTTGCCGACAAAAAGTATCTGAAGGCACTCTCGCGGCGGCTTGACGAGATACAGGTCGATGCCCTGCCGCTCGGCTCACAGAGCCTGATCGAGAGCCTGATCCGCCGCCGCTGGTATAACCCCTTCCCGAAGGTGCGGACGATCGAGCGACCCGACGCGGCGGCGGCGGAGCTGCTCGAGGGGCGGATCCTGATCCTCTGCGACACCTCGCCGCGCGTGTTGGTGCTGCCGACGGCGATCTTCGACTTCTTGCAGGAGACCGACGACTTCTATTTTCCGCCGCTGACGGGCAACTATCTGCGCGTTTTGCGTCACGCCGTCTTCTGGCTGTCGCTCTTTTTGACACCGCTGTTTTACCTCGCCACGCGCTACCGCGCACTCATACCGCCGTGGCTCGAGTTTGCCATCCCCGCCGCCGATGCCGCGGGGATGCTCCCCGTGATCCTTCAGATCTTCCTCGTTGAGATCGCGGTGGACGGACTCCAGCTCGCCTCGATGAACACGCCCGATATGCTGACCAATTCGCTCTCGGTCATCGGTGGTTTGATCCTCGGCGAGTTCGCCGTCGAGGTCGGCTGGCTCTCGCCGCACGTCATTCTCTATATGGCGTTCACCTCGATCGCGTCCTTCACCCAGCAGAATCAGGAGCTTGGCTACGCCTTCAAGTTTTTACGGATGGCACTGCTCGTGCTCTCGGCCCTCTTCGGGCTTTGGGGCTTCGCCGTGGGGCTTTTGCTTCTGCCGATTTTGCTTGCGACCAACCGCACGCTCAACGGCAAGTACAGCTACCTTTATCCGCTGATTCCGTGGAACGGCCGCGCCCTCGCGCGCCTTCTCTTTCGCTTGCCGAAGTCGCGTTCATGATCATATGCGCACCTTCGTTCGCGTGAAAAAAGCAGACGCAATAGCGTGATGCTCTTAACGGAGCATTCACGCTAAACGATGTTTGCCCTTGTGGGCAAATGATGTTGCCTGCGGCAGTGATGTTCCCTGCGTGAATGATGTTACGCCTAACGGCGTAGTGGGCAAACATCACTAACAGAAAAAAGAGCAGACATACAAGATTTTTCGTCTTGCGTGTTTGCTCTTTCTGTTTGTAATAAGGGTTTGGGCTTAGCCATTTGCGTTTGACTAGTCAAATGCGATGCTTGCATTTTTGTCAAAGTGTTAATTCTCCGCTAATGATATCACACAATTTTGCGTCT